>DATCCF010000061.1:0-6540 GCA_036511435.1 Terriglobales bacterium
TTGCTCAAGATGGCCGTCGAGAAAGGCCGCAAGACGCGTCCGACGATAAAAATCGGAATTTGCGGCGAACACGGCGGCGAACCTTCCTCCGTAGAGTTCTGCGCGCAGCTCGGCTTCAATTACGTCTCGTGCTCGCCCTTCCGCGTGCTCACTGCACGCCTGGCGGCGGCGCAGGCAGGTGCAAGTGCAGAGCTAAAGATGGAAGGCGGACGAACCAAGTAACGTTTTCGCGAGCAAGGGTAGAGCGGCGCTTTAGCGCCGCGTTCGCCGCGAATAAAACGACCTTCAGGATGTCCTCCTCGACGCTGGCCTGAAACAGCTTTTGTGAGAACGAAACTTGGTCTTTGCCAGTGGAATTTGCTAGCGGAAAATCCAGTGCCGTAGCCGGGGTCCCCGGTTCGCGCCCCGCCGTGGCGGGCGAACTGGGGTGGAGGTAGGCGCGGCTCAGTTTAGCCCAGCACGGAGCCGCAGGCGGAGTGCTGGGTAAAGTGGGAAATAGATCCGAGTCCCTTCAGGGACGACACAGTTCTCACACATCCTCTTCAGCCCCTGAGGGAACTCGCACTTTGTGTAAACACCGAAGTCCCTCAGTGGCTAAAGCCACCATAATGACAGCAGCTTACGGCACGGCTGAAGCCGTGCCCCTTCAAGGCTTGCTGTCAACTACCGAAGCGAATGATACAGCTGAATCGGACTACCGGACCTGCTGGATACATGAAATCGATCCATTTTGTCCCGCTCCACCACTCCATTACTATTGCTCCTGCATGCTTCCTGCTCCCCGACGCTGGTATCGCAATCCTCTATCCCTGTTAATCGTCATTGCGGCACTCAGTGCGTTCGTCATCCAATCCGGTGAGCTTGGCACGTCCGACACCTCGCATCGTCTGCAGACGACGCACTCGTGGTGGACGTCGGAACCTCCAGTGTTTCCCAAGGAGTATCCCGAGTTCGGCATTTACGGCCGGGGAGGGAAGCTCTATAGCTGGTATGGAATGGGGCAGTCGTTGCTCATGTTCCCAGCGGACGTGGTGGGCACCGGCCTGGAGAAGTTGCCGATCTTTGCCGCATACAACGACACCGACCCCACGGTCCGCGCGATTTTCGTCAGCTACACCACCAACACCCTGGTCAACGTTCTTACGGCGATGATCTGCTTCCGCTTTCTGTGCCAGTTGGGGTTCAGCGTCAAACAGTCCGTTGCCGGCGTGCTGGCTCTGCTGTTCTGCACCACGCACCTGCACTACACGCAGAACATGATGGAGAACAACTACATCATGCTGCTAACCCTGACCGGTCTCTCATTTCAATACGAGTGGCTTCGAAGCGGGAGCGGACGCGCACTGCTCATCGGTTCGCTTGCCTTCGGGCTCAACCTGCTGACCCGCCTGACCACTGGTCTCGATCTGATCGCCGGAGGCGTGTTTCTGGTTCTAGTCCTGTGGATGGAGAATGTGCGAGGCCGCGCGCTGTGGCAGCGTTTCCTGACCTACCTTAAGACGGCATTGCCGGTCTATGCAATCTTCGGACTGATTGATCGGCTGTACCAGCTCTATCGTTTCGGTTCGCTGTTCACGAACTACATCACCATTGCCGGCCAGGAGCAGAGGCGGCTGAATCCATCGCTGCCAGCGAACTATCCATGGGAAGTTCCGTTCCACGTGGGCTTTCTCGGGCCGCTGATCATGCCGGAGAAATCGATCTTCCTCTTTGACCCTCTGCTGCTGCTGACGATTGTTCTGGCGGTGGTCGCGTGGAAGCATTTTCGTTTTGACGTCAGGGCGTACTTGATCACGGCCTTTCTCTTGCTCCTGGGCTACATCGGCTTCTATGCGCGATACACGGTGTGGAGCGGCGACTTCGCCTGGGGCGACCGTTACGTCTCTACCGCGGTGGAGTTGGCCGCGTTCATCTCGGTGCCTCTGTTGTTGCGCGCGCGTGCGTCGGTGGGAAAGCTGGTGTGGTGGATGGGAATCGGCCTGATCGTGGTCAGCACTGCGATCCAGTTGGCCTCGCTCGCCTTCTGGCTGCCGCTGGAAATCTACCAGGAGGACACGCTGGGACACCCGACGTTCGTGGTCTTCCTGCGCTTCAAAAACATCGCCGCGTTTGCGTTGGGAAAGATGCACGCGTGGGGACTCAGCAACGATTCCATGACCTACGACCCTTGGGACTACGTCCACATCGACACTTGGAACTTCCTGCCATTCTTGCTGCGCCGAGTCGGAGAAGCTCCACGCTGGGCGGTCAATGTGACGTTGGCTGTTTGGGGTGCGGGCCTGGCAGCTTTGAGCTGGGCGCTGTGGCAGCTACGCAGGGTGTTGATTCTCATCCCGAGTGAGGGAGTGGTGAAAACGCGTGCCGAGTGAGTGAACCCGTTCCTTGGTGTCATTCTGAGCGAAGCGAAGAACCCCTACCGTGGCAGGAATCCAGGAGATTGTTCCGGATATAGGGGTCCTTCGACTCCGCGCCCGCCCGACCCGCACAATCACCCCAACGAGCGCAAAGGCGGCGCTCGTTGGGGACCCCCCCCGAAAAAAAGCAGGTCGAAAATTCTTTGGGGGCGCTGCGCTCAAGATGACACCTCAAAGCTGCCACCTACTGCGTCTGCTGCAACTTGGCGATCAGCTTCTGGGCCAGGCTCTCCTCCGACTCCGACCACAACACGCGTCCGCTCAGCGCGCAATTCTTTTCGACGGCCGCGGAGAAGGCGACCAGCTTGGCAATGTTGGCGCGCAGGTGTTTTTCGACGAACGGCGAAAACTCTAGTCCTTCGTACACGAACGACGTGTCCAGTCCAAAGTCAACCTCGACATGCCCATCTTCGCTGTAAATGCCCTCGTCAAATTGAGCCCCGTGTACCAGAAAGCGCACCGCAACTGGCCGCTGCACCCAACTCTCGCCGTTCTCGTCTTCGTTCGGCACCCACAGGTCCCAAAACGCCTCGAAGACAAAGGCGAAGTCGTCATGCACAAATTCGCTGGCCACCTCGGCGGCTTCCTCGGGCGAGATACCCGGAGTGAAGCGGCGTTCCAACACAGTCGGTTCTGACCACGCCACCGGATGCACCGACAAGTAGGTGATGCCCTCGCGCACCGGCGAGAAAGGGAATTGCCGCAGGACGCTCACCGCGCGCGGCATCATCTCGCCTTCGCGAAAGCTGGGAAACCAGATGCTCAAATACAGCGAGTCAGCCATCGCGATATTTTAGCGCGGATGCTGCTGGCAGGGGCGAGTTGAGTTCGAGTCCCGGCAAAGAAAATCCCCGCCCAAGCAAAAGCAGCTTGGACGGGGCACCCGGCTTTGGATTAGGGTCTCTTCTGTCCCTGGGTAGCACCGGAGTAGCGCGCGCGACCCGACTCTAGCCACCATGACTTCCATGCGTCAATGTATATTTGAGCATCTCTTTCGAAAGCGTCAACTGAGGGTGCAAGATTTGGTCTCCGCTCAATCGTGGCCAATCCGAGAACAGCATCGTATCGGATCACCTCAATGGGATCATCTAGGGCTGCGATGAGCGCTGGAACGCCTGTCGGGCTACCTGTTTGACGCAAGGCATGAATGACCGACTCCCGAAGCTGATCTGACCGACTTGTGGCGAGTGTAAGTAGTACAGGAACTGCTGCCGCGGTATGAATCTCCCCTATATAGAATAGTATTCGATCCTGCAATATGCTTACTTGGGTGTCTCGACTCGCTCTCTCCACATTTGCAGCAATATTCAATAACCTACGATAGTCGCGCTGGCGTAGCAAAGCAACATAGATTGCGGCCTTCACTCTTTGACTCGCAATCGGAAGTACATCTAACAAGGGTTGTGTCGAATCAAGGCGGTCAAAGCCTCCAAGTAATTCAACGGTGTCCAAGAGATCCCTCTCATCATTGTCGGACAACCCCGCAATCAGATCCGACTCAAGACCAGAAAGTCCCGGCTTCTGGGGCACCGGATGTGATCGTGACACCGACCACCGTCCAAAATGAGCATCAACCAGCTGATAGTTGTTTCCGACCCCAGTGACGAAGAAAAGGCCATATTCGCCAGTCTTTAGTGTTATGCAAAAGGAAACCGCACACACATCATCAGCAGGGCGGTCGTAGGTAATTGCTACGGCAGCACCAGACGCATCTCCCTTATACAGACGGTCCACCTTTACTGTTGCCGTGACCCGTAATAATAGTCTGCTAGGGCCATCCCCGTCGCTGCCTGTCTGTTCGGTCTGTGAAACGGTACCTACTTGACCGCTGAACACTAGGCTGGACTTAGCAAAAAGCTGGGGTACCGACTCTGATCCCCAAGAAGGCATTACTTTGGCGTGCAACATAGACGCTGCAGAGAGAGTCAACAAGACAGCTACGGCGCGGACACTAATGCGCGCTTTCATGATACTCTCCTTACGGAACTGTAACTTCAGCATGATCCAGAAAATGCTTAACAGTTCCATTTTGAAGCTGAACACCTTGGCATGCGGTGCCCCATTCATTGGAATCCTGTGCCCCCGAGCACCAGGTTTGACTAAGAGTATCAACTAATGTTGTACCGAGAGGATCCTGTGGGCTTTGAGGCATAGGACTTAGGCCATCGGGCGGCTTCGCACAAACAAAGATTGTATCCGTAAATGTACCATCGCCAGCAGATCCTCCTACGGAGTCCGGTGCCGGCCACACGGGAGTGCCGGACCAAGCCTCATTTGCCCCAGCATTGGTTACCAGATCGTTAAAGTTGTCAGTAACTCTGTAATGCAACTCGCGTTCCCAACCTTCTTTACCTTCCAGAGTGCAAGGCCTGTTAATGTTAGTGGGGTTCTTGAGCGTTGTCGGTGTCCGGCTAGTGACTCCGAATGGGTCTGATGTGACACCGTCAACTGTGACGGTGACTTTGACATCCCCTAAATGTTGACTGAACTCGTGGCCGCTGCTGGTCAGCGTCGCGGTGTTTCCAACTGCTGATAGGACGACACTGGAGCTCCCCGATATTACGGTCCAGGATGTTGTACTGCCGGCGCTTGTGCTTAACGTTATCTGAGTTGGATGTCCACTTTGATCTGGATTCTTGCCGTTGAACCACCACACCGTATCCGGCCCAGTGATCACTGGCTTCGATGGAGTCACATAATATGGCAATTGGTTTGTATTCCACTCACACCCGTCGAGCGATTGGTGTACAGATATTTGATTTGTGCCGAGCTGAGCATCGGAAGCTATGTTCACGAGCTCTTGAACTGAAACGGCGGTCGTGATGGGATCAGTTGCATCTGTAAAGGCCGATGGTAGGTTAATCGTTAGCGCACCTACGCTGCCATAGTCGTTTGTATTGTAGCAACCATATATAGTGACGCTTTGGCCGGTAGCGCCGGCTGAAGCCTCGTCAGGAAAAACTGATGAGATGCTCGGTGCGGTGCCGCACGGTCACCGCGTCGTGTGGGGCGCTGTGGTGAGCAACCGCCGCCTCCAGCTATATCGATCTCAAACATTTTAGTGACCGTATCGGCGGGGTCACTGGAGTCGCTCACTTGCGCGACAAAGATCCCACCCGGGCCACCCGCCACCCCTATGTACCTTGCCTGGGCCACCCACCAACTCGATGTTTGACAAGACTTCAGGGTTCCCTTTCTAAAGTACTCAGAGATTGTTCCATATATTTGCGTGTCGATTCGTCCGATTCATTCGCAATCGCTGTTTGCAAATAAAATATAGCAGCTTTGTCACCCACCGCGGCGATGCATTTACTAGCGTCTTGCCGGACGGCAGAATTTTGGTCTTGTAAACTGGCCAGCAATGCAACGTGAATCCTTGGGACAAAGGAAGCTGGCACAGGCTTCACATGCGCGACGATCAACAAGGCCGAAGCCTTGAGCGAGGAGTCCCTCGTCATCTCCATGATGTCCAGGATCGAGGATAAACATCGAAAATCTCCCGCGTTGACCAGCCTTGACGCAGCATCCAGGCGGTGCCCCTTAGGCTCCGATTTATCGTCGCAAATATCTGAGAGCACCGTCGTACCAGCGGTGGAATGGAGCGACAGCAATGCTGCGGCCATGTTAAATTTGACTTGTGCGTTCTTCTCCCCCTCCAAAGCTTGCACAATAAGCGGCACCGATCTTGCGTCTTTCATTGACGCGAGTTCACTGGCAGCCAAGCTTCTCACCTCTGGTCTTTCGTCTCTCAGAGCCGAGTGCAGGCTTTCTGCTGTGAGCGGAACTCCGTAGCGGTTAAGTTCTGCCTCAAGCGTCGGCGGAGCTTGTGCAACGCACTTAAAGCAGCCCAAAATGCCTGAGGCGAATATCGCGAGACCAAATACATGGATTATAGCTCTACGCATGTCTTTCCTACCTATTGCGCTTGTTTGTCTGTCGTTATAGTCGTGACTTGGGTGCCATTCAACGTGCCCTTCCTATATGTATTCACTGCTGTCCGGTTAAGTTACAAGGTGCTGGCTGCAAGTATTAGCTGCGCAATAAGTTGAAGTCATTTCTGGCTTGCCGCGATTTGAATGCGAGGAGAGCAGACAATGGCTCATGAATCAGGGGCGCACCGTCTTCT
>DATCCF010000062.1:0-8687 GCA_036511435.1 Terriglobales bacterium
CCGCGAAAACCCGGGCGGTCGATCTGCTGGAGAAGGCCGTGGCGACAGCGATCGCCGCCGTTACGCCTCACAACGCCACCGCTTGGTTTCGCCACTGTGGGTATTTATTATCGGATACAGCTACCCCGGAACCGCTCTAACGGAATGGCAGGCACCACTCCGACTAAAGCACGCGAAGACTTTTCTATAGAATGTGGCGCTATAACGATCAGTAAGAGGGGAGAGCAGCTGTTGTCGGGTTTCGCTTCCCTCATATCAGCGGCTATGCCCGCAATTCGGCCAATACTGGATACAGATGACGCGGAGCCGGATAGCGATGTAAAGCAAGACGCCAAAACTGCTGCGAACATTGCAATTCAGTTCTGCATATCGTGTGCGTTCGAATGCGCCAATACTCACTATGGAACAGATCAGGCGTCTCTTTTGGTTGACGCTCTGTTCTACAGGTTCTTCGACAAGGTTCCGAACGATGAACTATTTCAGCGGTATCTTGAACTGCCCCTATTGCCGAATCAACTCAAAGACACAGACCGGGCAAAGGGTCCCAGTCGAATCTTCCAGTTCTCACTGGATATATCTGGAGGACCGTCACTTTGCGCGACAGTTCTGCTCCCTAACGTCGCCGTTCAACTGATACTAGATGGTAAAGCTGTACTTGAGGCACGCGACCCCAAGCAAACCGCGAATACATTGGCGAAGTCCTTTGCTGCGCGGGTAAACAAACGGCATGAAAATGCCGTGAAGGTTTTCCCCGCGGGCGGCACGAAATAAGTCGAGCGCAAGGAGTTGCTGGACGGCAAGCGAATTGACCAGTTCATGAAAAACCCCGCCCTAGCTTCCGCTAGAACGGGGCACACCGTTGTGAATTTCTGACCGATGCTGGCAGCCTGGTCGGACCTGCTTTTCTACTCTTCTTTCTTGTCTTCGTTGGCGGCTTGTTGCGCTTCCATCTGCTTGTTTTCGGCCTCGGCCGATTCCATGGCCTTGCGAGTTTCTTCGGCACGCTTGGCGCGGAGTTCGGCGCGCTTCTGACGCTTCTCGTCCAGCGTCTTCTCGCTGCCGAGCAGCTCGACGAAGGCTATGTCGCCACCATCTCCCTGGCGGAAGCCGCCATGAACGATGCGCAGATACCCGCCTTCGCGATCGCCGTAACGGGGCGAGATGGTGTCAAATAGCTTGTCTACGGCACCCCGCGTCATCAAGTACGCCGCCGCCTGCCGCCGCGCCGCCACATCGCCGCGCTTGCCGAGCGTGATCATCTTCTCCACATGAGGACGCATGGCTTTGGCCTTGGTGAGGGTGGTCTCGATGCGCTCGTCCACGATTAGCGAGGTCACCAGGTTGCGCAGCAACGCGCGCCGATGCTCAGTATTCCGTCCTAACTTCCATCCTGCTCTACGATGACGCATTTACGTGATCCTTCAAAAATCAGTTATCAGTTGCCAGTAGTCAGTTGCCAGTAATTGCGCAGTAAGAAAACTGACAACTGGCAACTATCTACTGACAACTTAGCGTTAGAAATTCGGGTCGTTTCCGTAGCTCGACGGCAGCGACATGCCTTGCGACGCCCCCGAGGAATTACCCGGAATGGCATTTCCCTGGTCGTCGATTTTCATGCCCAGACCAAGGCCCATCGAAGCCAGAATTTCTTTGATCTCGTTCAGCGACTTGCGGCCGAAATTCTTGGTCTTCAGCATCTCGGCTTCGGACTTCTGCACCAGCTCGCCAATAGTCTGAATGTTGGCGTTCTTCAGGCAGTTGTAGCTGCGCACCGAAAGCTCAAGCTCTTCCACCGAGCGATTGAGGTTTTCGTTGCGGATCTCCGGCTTGTCGCCAAGTCCGGCAGCCTGCGCCTCGAGTTCCTCCTCGAAGTTGATGAAGATGTTCATGTGGTCTTTCAGCAACTTCGCGGCCAGCCCCAGCGAATCGGCCGGAGTCACCGAACCGTTCGTCCAAATCTCAATGGCCAGCTTGTCGTAATCGGTAATCTGCCCCAGACGGGCAGCTTCGACCGAGTAGTTACACTTGCGCACCGGGGAGTGCACGGAGTCGATGGGAATGAATCCCAGCCCCAGGTCCTCGTCGAAATTCTTGTCCGCCGAAACGTAACCGCGGCCCCGCTTCAGCCGCATTTCCATATCGATCTTGCCACCTTCGCTGACGGTGGCGATGTAAACGTCCTTGTCGAGCACCTCGACGTCAGCGTCGGCTTCGATCATGCCCGAAGTGATTACACCCGGCTGATCGGCGCGCAGATAAATGGCCTTGGGCGCGTCGCCGTTGAGGCGGAAGGGGATCTGCTTCATGTTGAGGATGATGTCGGTCGCATCCTCTACCACTCCCGGGATCGACTGGAACTCGTGCAGCACTCCTTCAATTTTGACTGCGGTGACCGCAGCGCCCTCGATGGACGACAGCAACACGCGGCGTAGCGCGTTGCCGATGGTTGTACCGAAACCGCGCTCAAACGGCTGCGCCCAGAAGTGACCGTACTGGTCGGTCAAGGTCTCGGTGTCGGTAGCCAGCCGCTTCGGTTTCTGAAATCCTTTCCAAAGCATTCGTAACTCCTGTCTGTCAGTTCGGCCATGCTGCGCGGTTGGCGTTTCATGGAAGCGCACACCGGCTGATCTGGCTCGAAGATTGTAGAAAACGAGGCGCAGATTGCTCCGCGCCGCGGGTGTACTACTTGCTATAAAGTTCTACGATCAACTGCTCGTTGATGGGCAAGTTGATATCGTTGCGCGTAGGCAGTGAGACCACCCGTCCCTTGTAGCCATCGCGGTCGACTTCCAGCCATGCGGGCGGCGCCTGATGGCTGGCAAACTCCTTCGCAATCTCCAGCAGCACGAGCTTGTTGCTCTTCTCGCGCACGGCAATTTCTTCGCCGGCACTCACCTGATAGGAAGGAATATCTACCTTCTTGCCATTGATCTGCACATGACCGTGGCGAACCAGTTGACGGGCCTGGCGCCGCGCTACGGCAAAGCCGAGGCGGTAGACCACATTATCGAGGCGGCGCTCCAGTTGTTGCAGCAGCACCTCGCCGGTTACGCCGCGGGTGCGGGCGGCGCGTTCAAAGTAGTTGCGGAATTGTTTTTCCTGGGTAAAGTAGATGCGCTTCGCCTTCTGCTTCTCGCGAAGTTGCAACCCGTAGCCCACGATTTTGGGCTTGCGGTCCTTACCGTGCTGGCCGGGAGCGAAATTACGCTTTTCGACCGGACACTTGTCGGTAAAGCACTTTGCACCTTTGAGGAACAGTTTCATGCCCTCACGGCGGCAAAGGCGGCATACTGCGTCTTTGTATCTTGCCAAGTTACGTTCTCCTTATCGGGCAGAGCTTGTCCACCCTTGTATCGATCGGTTTACGGGCGCTTGGCGTCCCTTCGTCCCGATCAAAAATCAATTGTTAGCGGCTAGGTTTTAGGGGTTAGCAATTAGATGTTGCTGCCAACCATTTTGATCCTGCCCAAAATCCGCTTACAGTCGCCGTTCTGTAGTGGCGTTTTCCAGCCAACCAGCCTCAGATCGTTTGCTAGTTCCTAGTTGCTTTTCTAGCCCCTAGCCCCTGACCCCTAGACTCTGCGCCGTTTCGGCGGACGGCAGCCGTTGTGGGGAACCGGCGTGGAGTCCTTAATCGAACGCACGTCCAAGCCAGACGCGGACAAAGCACGCACCGCCGACTCGCGTCCCGAACCCGGACCGCTGACCCGCACATCCACCACACGCATGCCGTGGTCCCGCGCCTGGTTGGCGGCGTTGGCAGCAGCCTGCTGCGCAGCGAACGGCGTACCTTTACGCGACCCGCGGAAGCCGAGCGAACCCGAACTCTTCCACGAAACCGTATTTCCGTTGGGATCGGTGATGGTAACGATGGTGTTGTTGAAAGAGGCTTGAATATGCACGAGCCCATTGGGAACGTGCTTGCGCTCCTTCTTCTTGAACTTCTTGCTCTTGCCTTTTTTGTCCGCTGCGGCGGATCCAGCTGGTTTCGCCATGTTCTATGTCTTCCCTGCTGCTTTCTTCTTATTTGCTACCGTACCCTTGCGCGGACCTTTACGGGTACGAGCATTGGTGTGGGTGCGCTGTCCGCGAACCGGCAGGCTGCGGCGGTGACGGTACCCACGATAGGAGCCGATTTCGATGAGCCGCTTGATGTGCATCGAGACGTCCTTGCGGAGATCGCCTTCGACGTTGCCGCCCTCTTCAATGACCTGGCGGATGCGGTTTACCTCATCTTCATTGAGGTCGCTGACCTTCTTGTCGGTCTGCACATTGGCGGAGCCGAGAATGCTCTTGGCGCGCGAATTCCCGATCCCGAAAATGTAGGTCAGGGCGATGCTGATGTGCTTGTTGCGCGGAAGATCCACGCCTGCAATACGTGCCATAGTTGCTCCAGAACAGTTGCTAGGGGCTAGTGGCTAGTAGTCAGTCACTAGCGCACTCTCCCAAATTTCTTGTCTTCAGCCGGCTAGCTTCCGGGTTCCTAACACCTGGTCCCTAGCCCCTGACCCCTTCGTTATCCCTGCCGTTGCTTATGTTTCGCATTTTCGCAGATCACGCGAACTACCCCGTGACGGCGAATCACCTTGCATTTATCGCAAATCTTCTTGACTGATGCCCGTACCTTCATGAAAACCTCAGTTGTCAGTAGCCAGTTGTCAGTTACGATTCCAGCTCCCGAAGCCGCGCAATCAACTGGCTACTGACTACCGGCTACTGGCAACTGCTTATTTGTATCGATAGACAATGCGGCCCCGGGTCAGGTCGTAGGGCGATAGCTCCACCGCGACCCGGTCGCCGGGAAGTATGCGAATAAAGTTCTTGCGCATCTTGCCCGAGACATGCGCCAGCACCTTGTGCTTGTTCTCCAATTCCACCCGGAACATGGCATTGGGAAGTGGTTCAACCACTACCGCCATCACCTCAATCGCGTCTTCCTTACTCATTAAACCCCGAGTTTCAGTTGTCAGTTGTCAGTATTCAGTTGCCAGTTAGGGCATTTTTCTCCGCTAACAACTAGCAACTATTCCAGTGGCCAGTATCCAGATCGTCCTTGCTGACATCTGACAACCGGCTACTGGCAACTGTTCTCTATTCCGTCAAAATCACGGGCCCATTCCTGGTCACTGCGATGCAATGTTCGAAGTGGGCGCTGTAGCTGCCGTCTTCGGTCACTGCCGTCCACTTATCGTCGAGTACCCGCGTACCTGGCCCGCCTACGTTCACCATCGGCTCGATCGCCAGGACCATACCGTCGCGCAACTTCGGTCCGTGCCCGGGAGTTCCGTAGTTCGGAATCTGCGGGTCTTCGTGCAACCGCGTACCAATGCCGTGCCCGACGAACTCCCGCACCACGCTGAAGCCGTTGGCCTCCACCAGTTGCTGCACGGCTGCTCCTACGTCCCCGATTGTATTGCCTACTCGCGCCGCTTCTATTCCGTTAAATAGAGACGCGCGCGTCACTTCGAGCAATTTCTGCAACTCCGGCGTAATCGTGTCGCCCACAGGAACCGTGATGGCCGAATCGCCGTAGTAACCGTCCAGCACGACGCCGCAATCAATGGAAACAATATCTCCGGCCTTTAGCATCCGTCGTGCCGACGGGATACCATGCACGATCTCGTCGTTCACCGACGTACACAGCACACAGGGATAGTCGTAATACCCCTTGAACGCAGGCTTGGCCCCTAAGTCCCGGATCTTGCGCTCGGCGACGCGCTCCAGATCCATGGTCGAAACCCCAGGCGCAACCGCTTCTCGTGTGGCTTCAAGCACCTGGCGTACAATGTGCCCGCTGCGGCGCATCTTGTCAATTTCCGAGGCCGACTTACAAACGATTGACATTCTCGATCGCATTAAACGTTTGCGCCATTACCGCGTCCACCGGTTGATCGCCGTTCACTTCGATCAATCGGCTCCGAGCACCGTAATATTCCACCAAAGGCAGCGTAAGCTGCTCATAGGCCTTAAGGCGCTCGGCGATCACTTCCTCCGCATCGTCCGGACGCGCCACTAAGGGCGTACCATCGACATCACAGATGCCCTGGACCTTGGAAGGCTGGTAATAGACGTTGTAAATCAGTCCGCAGGTGGGACACGAACGACGCCCGGTAAGCCGTTGCAGCAATTGATTGTACTCCACCACCAAGCGGATCACAACCGGGGGCGCATATGCCTGCTGCCCCTCGCTGTCCTTGCCTGCCCGCATTTTTTCCAACTGCGCATCCAGCCACTCCGCCTGCCGCACGGTGCGCGGAAAACCGTCCAGAATGAACCCGCGAACGCAATCTGCTTGCACTAGCCGGTCCGTGACCATGCCGCAAACCAGTTCGTCGGGAACCAGGTCGCCGCGCGCCATGATCTCCTTGGCCTTCACGCCCAATTCCGTCTTTCGGGCTACGTTGTCCCGCAAGATGTCTCCCGTGGAGATCTGGGGGATGCCATAGGTTTCAGCGATCAGCTTCGCCTGCGTTCCCTTGCCAGCGCCCGGCGGACCCAACAGCACAATGGGGCCGACTACGCGTTGGTTCGTCCTAACGCCCACTGCCGAGGAAGTCTGCACTTCCATGCTTCGTAACCCTCCAAAGGCAGGTGCTAGGGGTTAGGTGCTAGGGGTTAGCTCTTCATGTGATCGTCTCGCCACTATCCGGCTGACCCGAACCCTGTTTTCCACCATCGCTAGCCCCTAGAACCTAGTCCCTAACCCCTGATTTTCTACCACGTCGCCCTGCGCCCGCGAATACGTCCGCTGCGCGGCGTGAAACCTTCATAATGGCGCATCACCAATTGCGACTCGACCTGATTGACGGTGTCCATGGCCACGCCCACCACGATCAGCAGCGAGGTACCGCCAAAGTAGAAGTTCACGCCCAGTCCGTTGGTAACCCAAGTCGGCAAGCGCTCGAAGAATGCTCCAATGGGACCGAACAGGTGATTGAGGTGAATGCCCGTGATCATCCATTCAGGAATGAAGGAGATCAGGATCAGGTACAGCGCGCCCACTAAGGTAATGCGCGTCAGAATGTCGTTGATGTAGTTGGCCGTCCGCGCGCCCGGCCGAATACCCGGAATGAATCCACCGTACTTCCGCATGTTGTCCGCAACCTCAGTCGGGTTGAATACGATGGACACGTAGAAGTAGGCAAAGAAAATGATTCCGACCGCATACAGCAGCGTGTACATCGGCTCGCCCCAGGCGAGCTGACTCAGCATGCGATCGATGAACACGCTCTTGCCCTTGAACATTGCGCCCGCCGTCTGCGGCAGGGTCAACACCGACGATGCAAAGATGACCGGCATAACGCCGCCAGAGTTCACGCGCAATGGCAGGTGGGTCGATTGCCCGCCCATGATCTTGCGGCCCACCACTCGCTTCGCGTACTGCACCGGAATGCGGCGCTCACTGCGTTCGACGAACACGATGAACGCGACTACCGCAACCATCAGTACGACCAGCAGCAGCAGAGCAGGAACGGTGAAAGCACCCCAAGCCTGGGATTGCGCTTTCTCGAACAAATCCATGACGCCGCGCGGCAAGCCAACGACGATACCAGCGAAGATCAACAGGGACATGCCGTTGCCAATACCGCGCTCGGTGATCTGTTCGCCCAGCCACATGATAAAGACGCTGCCGGTGGTGAGCGTCAACATGGTCATCAATACGAAGCCGGGGCCCGGATTGTTGACGAAGGCCGTGCCTCCGCTGATGGTCTGGCGTTCCAGCGTGATCGCAATGCCCAGCGACTGCACGGCGCTCAGCAAAAGGGTGAGGTAGCGGGTCCACTGGGTGATCTTCTTGCGCCCCAGTTCGCCTTCCTTCTGCAGCTTGGCCAGAGGTTCGTACACCACGGTCATCAACTGCAGAATGATGGACGCGGTAATGTACGGCATGATGCCCAGCGCGAAGATCGTCAGACGGCGTAGCTGGCCGCCGCTAAACAGATCGACGAAACCCAGGAAGGTGCCGCGGTTCTGGTCGAAGAACTGCGATAAAAGATCGGCGTTGATACCCGGCGTGGGGATGTGTCCGCCGAAGCGGTAAACCGCCAGCAGCCCAAGCGTGAACAAAATGCGCTTGCGCAGGTCGGGAACGCGGAATACGTTGGACAACTTCTCAAGCATTGAACTAAAACCTCTGTTGCCAGTAACCAGTAGCCAGTAGCCAGTAGCCAGTTGTCAGTTGCCAGTAGTCAGTTGCCGGTAGTCAGTTATCAGTCAGCAGCAGCAAGCCTCGGTGCTGGCAACTGGCTACTGGCTACTGGCTACTGACAACTTCCACCTTGCCGCCGGCTTTTTCGATCTTCTCCTGGGCCGACTTGGAAAACTTGTGGGCGTGTACGGTGATCGCCTTGGACAACTCACCCTGGCCGAGCACCTTCACCAGCGTGTTCTTGGAAGTGACGACGCCAACTTTGCGCAGCAACTCGGGCGTGATCTCGCTCTCGCCCAGGCCCGCCAGCCGGTCCAGGTTCACTACTTCATACTCGATCCGGAAAATGTTGGTGAAGCCGCGCTTCGGCAGGCGGCGGTGCAGCGGCATCTGGCCACCCTCGAAGCCGCGCATCATGCGCGAACCGCTACGTGACCTCTGGCCTTTGTGGCCCCGGGTTGAGGTCTTTCCCATACCCGAGCCCATACCGCGGCCCACACGCTTCTTATTCTCCGACGCTTTTCGGGGTGCACGTAAA
>DATCCF010000063.1:0-10575 GCA_036511435.1 Terriglobales bacterium
TTAGCAGTTGCAGGTTGGGCAGCTTCACGTTACCGCGCTGCCGGGGAAGACTGGAGGCAATATGCTGGTACTGCGCTTCGGTGATCTCCATGCATCGCAGCATATCACAGAATTACGAATTAGTGTTAACAGGCCCTAGTCGGCTCCGTAGGCTGCAACCGCGGCCGGTAATGGGGCTGAATTCTTATCTCGCCAAGGCGGCAGGAGTTTCACCAAGACCCACAGGATGACAAACGGGAGGACCGTCAGCACGACTGCGGTCAACAATCCCTCGCGAGTCGCAAAGCCCATCTTGTAAGTGGTATAGCCGAGAAAGCTCTTGGAGAAAAGCTGCCCGCCAATGACGACATTCCAGCGCATGGCGAAGATGCCAATCATGGTCAAACACCCAGCCACCACGTAAATCCGTTTGCGCTGCTTGTCCGCCAGCTTCAGCACCTGGGTCACGCCAATCAGTAAAATCGGAAGGACGGTACCCAACAGGATTTGAATCACCACCTGCGACAGGAACAAACGCGTGTGGACCATGAAATCAAGGCTGCGGAAGGATTCGTCGGCTTCGTAAATGCGGTGGATCAGATCCAGCATCTCCAGACTGAAGTCGATGATGAAGATGTAAAACAGGTATTTCGCCACCGTGTCTACGCAGCGCATATCAATCGGCTCCCGGCGGAGTCGGCACATAAGCATATAAAGCAACATCACGATGGCAATGCCCGAGACCATGGCGGAGAAAATGAACACGACTGGCATTAGCGGCGAGGACCACCACGGGTTCGCCTTCACCGAACCAAAAATAAAACCGACATAGCCGTGCAGCAGAAACGCCGAGGGAATACCGACCACGGTGACCAGCCAACCCACTCGGTCGTCGATATGCAGCGAACGCTCGCTGATGTTGCTGGAACCAAGCGTCAGCACCCGATACACCAATCGCTTCCAACCGGTCGTGCATTGGGACATCACCACGATGTCGCGCCGGTAGTCGAGCCAGATTTCAACCACCAGCACAGCCAGCAGATACCACAGGTACACGAAGCCAAACATCGCCATCGCGGAAGATCGGTGTGGCGTCAGGTACATCTCGAAGGAACGCTCCGGATGGCCCAAGTGCAATTGCAAGGGCAGGGGAGCGATGATCAGGAAGGCAAGCGCCGTGAGCAGCGCCAGCCGATAGGTGGGCTTGACCGCATCAACCCTGAATACCCGTTCCAGCGACGCCAGAATGAACGCGCCGGCGACCAGCCCTGTGAGGAACGGGTAAAGCACGATCAGGACGCTCCACTGGAGCTCCACTTCGTTCGGGTACATGAAGCCTTCAACCGGAATCTGCAACCAGAGCTCCTTATCGCACCGAGCCATCCAAGCCGTTGTAAAACAGCTTCGAGCGGGTGGCCAAGTAAGGTTTTAGGACTTGCACGGCATGAGTTTTCAAGAACTCATGAATCGGATCGTTGGGATTCTTCAGGTCAGCAAGCTGGCGAGCGCCCGTCGGACAGTTTTCGCAGCAGGCAGTCGTGAGTCCTTTGGTGATCCGGTGATAGCAGAGCGTACATTTCTGGGCGGTTTCCTTCTTCGGATCGACGAAACGGCAGCCGTACGGACATGCCTGCACGCAATAGCGGCAGCCAAGGCAGTATTTTTGGTCTACCAGCACCACGCCATCGGGACTGACAAACGTTGCGCCCACCGGACACACCTGGGTGCAGGGTGAGTCAGCGCAGTGATTGCACATCTTGGGAACGAAGAAGTCTTTCCCGCCACTTAACGTAGACGGTGGAAACCCGTTCTTGCCGCCATCGGGGGAATCCACCTTGGGGTTTTCAATGTCAAAGTCGGAGACATGATAGCGTTCGATCCAGGTGCGGAAATAGCCGTCGGGGACCTGGTTCTCCATCTGGCAAGCCCGGACACAACTGCCGCAGCCAATGCACTTGGTGATGTCCACCAACATGCCCCACCAGTGCTGCGTCATGTTGTAGTTGGGCGAAGTCTCAGGTGTTCCCGCCAGGATGCTCTTCCAGGCAACGGCGGCAGCAGGCAACAGAATGAGCAGTTGACGGCGAGTCATGTTCATTGGCCGCCTCCCGCAACCGCAACGATGGCGGGACTGTGCGGCTGGTGGCAGGTTTCGCAAGGCGCCCCGCCCGAGTGCTCGGCAGAGACGACTTGGGGGAAGGTCTTCGGCTTGGCAAGATTCGCCTCATGACAACGGACGCACAGCACGGCGGTATCCAGCTTTGCTGGCTGGACCGAGGCAGGATCATCGGCGTGCTTGGCGAGCGGCCCGTGGCACGCTTCGCAGGCGACCCTCTTATGCACGCCCTTGCTCTTCACTTCGAGGATGTCGGTATGGCAGCTCTGGCAGACTTGATGGCCGGCATACGAAATCGGCAGCGCCGCGGTCTCCTTGATTGCATTGCCCCGATAATGTCCGTACTGCCCAAAACTGCGAGGGACAAGAACGCCGCGGAACACTAGGAACAAAACGCCCCCCACCAGGAAGACCGATGCCAAACGGAAGAGGTGACCTGCATCTTTGAAGGCTTTCATAGCCGGATTCGCGACCACCCATTCCGGCAATGTTCGCTAAGGGCATTCTGGCTGGAGCGGCAGAAACGACGGAAGTCACGCGGTGAGCAGGGTGTCGCTACGGGAGTTCCGCCGGGGCGTGTCAGGGATAAGTGCTGGTACGCGAGGGATTTCGGTCGCGCGGAAGTATAAGTAGCAACAACTGGCTTGGTGACTCGATGCATTCCTGCGTTCTCCACATGCGTCCCTGGGCGTGGGCAGTTTCTTGAAGCTGTTGACTAGATAATAAGAGAATGGTTGCAGGCCGCCGTGTTCCAGGTCACACACACTGGTGATCTCCTCACTTGCCGATCGCGCCCTCGAAAACGCTCGAAAGCCCCAAGCCTCATCTCTGCTACGATTTGAACGCGCCACAAGATTGAAGTGGGATACTGTCGGAGAGGTCCGATCGAATGGCAACTCAGAGGTGTGTGGGACGCGCCGTTGTGATGTCTGTGGTAATGGTGGCTTTCGCCGGCGCGCTAAGAGGTAATCCGTCGATCTTCGTAAGGGGCTTCAAGATCGACGCGAATGGCGGCCTTACTCCGATCTCGTACAATGTCGTCGCGCCCAATGCCTTGGGGTTCTTCGCGGGATTCACGGAGAGCATAGCCGCCTACGTTAAGGCCAATCCCCAGTGGACGAAGATGGATAAGGTTTCCGCGGCCCGAAAGTTTTTGCGAATGGAGATTGCAGCCCACCCCGAAGGCGTCGGCCCGCCAGTGTCTATTTTGACAATTGATAAGCTGGGTCGGCAGAAGTGGGTTTCACCGGGACTGTTCACGGCTCCGGCAACGGATAAACCAGCAACACCAACAAGCGAATAAGCAGCGATTGCGCCATAATCGGAAGGCCAGCACGTTGAACTTGTAACTCATGGGAACGCTGAAGCAGGATTTCCGTTATGGACTACGTATGCTGCGCAAGAGCCGCGGCTTCACGGCCGTCGCGGTGATCACGTTGGCCCTGGCAATCGGCGCCAATACGGCGATTTTCTCGGTCCTGTACCCGGCGCTGCTGCGCCCTTTGCCCTACCAACAACCCGACAGATTGGTGACCCTGGGCGAGAACCGCCCCCAGGCGCCCTGCTGCAGCTATACTTCGTCGTACCCAGATTACCTGGACTGGAAGCGCACCGCGAAAAGCTTCCAGTCGCTCGCCGGATTTGCCGACGATTGGTTTGTCCTGACTGGCATTGGCGATCCTAAGACCATCTATAGCGCCATGGTCACGCCAGACTTCTTCTCGACGCTGGGTGTGAAGCCTTTGCTGGGCCGCGATTTTGTTGAAGGTGAAGACACACATGAAGGTTCCGGCCCGGCGGTTGCGATCCTAAGCTACGGCTTGTGGCGAAGCGATTTTGCTGCCGATCCACAGGTCATCGGGCGCACCATCCGCCTGGACAACAAGCCGGTCACGGTGGTCGGCGTTTTGCCGCGGAACTTCGAATTTGCGCCGGAGGGATCGGCGCTACTCTGGGTCCCGCTGAGCACGACCCCGTACACCGCCACCGCTCGAAGCCTGCGCTGGCTCAACGTGATCGGACGTCTTGCGCCCAAGGTTAGCCAGGAACAAGCGCGCGCCGAGATCGAGGGTATCACTGCACGACTGGCGCAGGAATATTCCCAGCAAAACGCTTCGGTCTTCGTTACCGTGGGAAGCTTGCGGGACGAGATCGTCGGCAACGTTCGGCCCTTGCTGTTGATCTTGTTCGGAGCGGTGAGCTTTGTGCTGCTCATCGCCTGCGCCAACGTTGCCAACCTGTTGATGACTCGCTCCATCGATCGACGCAGGGAATTTGCGGTGCGTACGGCGCTGGGCGCTAGCCGCTTCCATTTGCTGGCCCAACTGCTCACCGAAAGCCTGCTGCTTTCCGCGCTGGGGGCAATCCTGGGCGTGCTGGGAGCGGTTGTGGGCGTGCGGTTGCTGGTCGGCGCAATCCCCGAGGCGCAGCTTCAATCGATGCCATTTCTGGCCGATGCCGGTATCAACCTTCCAGTGCTGGGTTTCGTCTGTGGTATCACCCTGCTTACGGCCGTTCTATTCGGAGTGGGTCCGGGCTTTGCCGTTCCGCAAACTCCGCTGAGCGAGGTATTGAAGGACGAATCGCGAGGTCGGGCAACGCGTGCGGTTGACGTTTTCTCCCAGCCGCGGACGCGCCGGACGCGCCGCCAGTGTTCCTGCGACGCTATCCGTTTTATCTGATCGGTTGCTTCGCCACACTTGCCCTGGTGCTCGCCATGATCGGCTTGTACGGCCTGATTTCGTACTCGGTCCTGCGACGCACCCGCGAGATTGGTATTCGCCTGGCACTGGGCGCACAACGCGAAGACATTCTGCGGCTCATTCTTCGTCAAGGACTGTTCGCCACTCTGGTTGGAGTTGGCATCGGCCTGATCGCTGGGCTGGCTTTGACGCGAGTCATGGCGAGCCTGCTCTACGGCATAGACTCGGGTGATTGGATCATCTTCGCCGGCGTCGCCATCTTCCTGGCGGCGATCGCCATCACCGCGTCCTATGTCCCCGCTCGACGGGCCATGCAGGTGGATCCCATGGTGGCCCTGCGCAACGAGTAGTCGCGCAGGGTTGTGACTTGAAAGGGCACGGCTTCACAGGCTGCTGAAAAACTCTGTGCGAAACCCAAGGAGTGTATTTCTTGGTGGGAGCCCCCGCATTTATGCGGGGGAAGGAGCGCTTCAGCGCTCCGGGAAAAGTTTCGACTTTGATCATGCGCTTTAGCGCCGGGCATCGAAAACCGAGGGCTAAAGAGCGTGTGTGAGAACCCAACCTGATATTTGCCAGTGGAATGGGCTGGGCGAAAATCCAGCGCCGTAGCCGGGGTCCCCGGTTCGCGCCCCGCCGCGGCGGGCGAACTGGGGTGGTGGTAGGCGCGGCTCAGTCTAGCCCAGCACGCAGCCGCAGGCGGAGTGATGGCTAAAGTGGGAAATAGATCCGAGTCCCGTAGGGACGACAGAAGTTCTCACACATGCTCGTAAGCTCTGGGTAAAGTGGGAAAAATTAAGGCATAAATATATTTGGCTAATCAAATCTGTTAAACTCTGGTGGTGGCCTCACTCGACAGCGTTCGGCAGAAAATTGAACGGGCCAACCAACACATCGAGGAGTTGAAGGCCGCCGTCCTCGCTTTCAAGGCAACCGACCCCTATAAAATCAGCACCAAGCGCAATCCGCAGACTAGAGAGCTTGTGTACTATATTGTTAGCGCCGAACCGATCCCTGCGCCAATCGCCGCCATCCTTGGGGACATTCTCCAAAATCTTCGGAGTGTTTTGGATCACTTGGCATACCAGCTTTTCATCGCGGCTGGAGGCGATCCGGCCAAGAGCGCCCACATATACTTCCCGATCTTTGATGACATCTCCGCTTACAAAGCCAAATCGCTGGGAAAGGTACAGGGAATTAAGCAAAACGCCATTGATGCCATCGACGCTATCAAACCGTACAAGGGAGGGAACGATACTCTGTGGCTGCTCCACAAGCTGAACAACATCGACAAACACCGCTTGGTTATCACCGTAGGGGCTGCATTCTCTGAATTTAATATTGGCCAGCACCTTGGGGCCGTCAAGGTTAGAGAATTGCTCGAAAGCAAGGGAATTCCGCTCCCGCCCCAATTCCCCGATGTCTATATGCGTACCCGAGACCGGATGTTCCCGCTGAAAGCTGGCGACGAATTGTTCATTGATGCCCCTGATGCGAAAGAGAATGAGGACATCAAGTTCCTGTGCGACATAGCGTTCGGCGAACCTGGGATTTCTGAGGGTGAGTCGATTATTGAAACGGTGCAGGGTATGGCTGATCTTGTCACGCAGATCGTTTTCGACTTCAAAGCCTTGCTCGCGTAACTCACACATGTTCGCCTTTCCGCCCGTTGTGATACACTTCGGGCTAGAAAGGCCGGAACGCTCTGAAAGCTGCCAGGCTGGAAGCGAATCGGTCTAACGGATTGTTGCGCTCGGCGAAATCATCGCACGGAGCCGCACACAAGTGCAACAACAATCGCTTATTCCTCTGGTATCGAATCCCAATCCAGACCCTCCCGCCCAGGATCAACCAATACCGCGAGAACGTCCCGAAATGCGTTCCGATGGTGTCCACTTTCACAGACGACGCTTGATACAGTGGCTTTCCCAAGCATTGACAAAGCCTCTTCTCGCATGTCTTGAGAACGAGATACTCTCATTCGTATGCGAATGTTTACCCGAAATTCGCAGTCTTGTTCACCGCATTTGGTTCGTATACAAACACAGGCCTGATCTCCACGGAGTTGATCTCGGACCGTTCTTTGAAAAGACTTCTTGTGGAACTTATCGGGCGAATAGGCGGACACACGGTTGCAGTGATGACATAGAACGTTTTTTGGCAGTCCGCCCGTGGTTAACGGCAATTGACGTATTACTTCTTGCGGAGGCTTGGTCACGGGGAGTCGAATGGTGTGCCCACAATCACAGCGAACAGTGAGGTCAAACACGGGTTCCGCCTTTCTGGTATCGGGAGTGTCCGGGCACAGAAAAGTTTGGGCACAACTTTGCCCTTGCATGAGGCTGGCAGAATTTGTGGTAGCCTTTAATCCACAGTGGCCACAAAGCAGTGCCACTGAAGCCCCGTACCAGCATTTGCGGGGATGCACGATATGCCCACAGCTCTCCCCCCTGGCATATCAACATCCCCGCCCTTCGGAACCTCTCGAACATGAAGCGTCAGTGGTGCATCGGCATGTACTCGCTGTACAGGGCGAGCAAGAAACATCAGCAGAGCACCAAATAAAAAGCCAATCACTACAGCCGCTGCCATCTTCATTTTCATTCTCCTGTTGCCTAAGGTGATAATGTGGTAAATGTCATGAACAAGAAATCGTCCGTATCCAAGAAGTGGATTGAAAGGATAGTATCCCCGTACTTTTCTCCCATCTCGTCGCGTTCATCTTCCGGCAAGTCTCGTGTATCTCCAAAACGGAATTCGCAATCGCGGCTGAGAGAAACGGAGAGAAAGGCGGCACCCGTCGAAGGCGGCCTAGCCACTGAAATTACCAGTCCAGATTCTGGAGTTACACTGTCAACTCGTCCATTGATGCGGCAGCGGAAGCCTGTTGAAGAGAGAAAGAGCGCACGTATCGGAAGTTGCTCGGACAGCAGTTTATCTAACAAACCAGCCGCATCGTCAGGCGAGATGATGTTGTCATTCATAGCGGAAGAATTCGGCCACTGGCACGCACGTTTATTTGCCAAGATTTACGACTTGGAACTCAAATAGCGCGGTATCATGCAAGCATGAAGTCTAATCCACGCAAACCACAATCGTCAGCCGAATTCCGAAGATTCGATGCCGCCATGCACAAGATCATGACGGTATCCAAGCAGGAGTTGCAGGCCAGAATCGAAGCCGACCCGCACAAGACAGGAAAGCGGAAGCCGCTCACGTCTGCTTCCGCTTCGGGCCACGCTTCCCCCGATCAGGATTAGAAATTCGCTGTACTGCCAGTCTTGCCCGTCAGTTCGGCGTAGGTCACACGCTTGCCGACGATCTGTGACAGTGCAAGGGCAAAACGATCTGAGTCGTTCAGCGGATTGTCTTTGGTCGCGCGATTGTTATAGCGGAACGCCTGCTCGTCAAGGTAACGAAACAAGTGGAACGGTTCAACGCTGACGTAGGTTCCGCCGATCCCCCGCTTTAGCAGGCTCCAGAAATTTTCAATCCCGTTAGTCGAGATGTAGTTCTTTACGTATGCCTCCGCGTGGTTGATGACTTCGTGGACGTATTCATCGCTCAGACCCATGTAAACGGTGTGCTCGTCAGTCATGACGATTGCGCCCTTTTCGATGGAGTCCTTAATAATTCCGTGCATGAGTTTCTGCTTGCGTTCGGGAATTACTTGCGCCTTAACCTTGCCGCCGCGCTGCAACATGCCCATCACAACGGCCTTGGCATTGCCGCCCTGCAATCCGCGACTGCCGCCAAGTCTGAGCCTCTTAGACTTGTGCATGTTGCGGGCCTTGCCCCCGATAAATGTCTCATCCACCTCAACAGGGCCACCACCGCCGCCTAATTTGAAGGACGACTTTTCTTGCATGGCTAAACGGATGCGATGCAGCATGAACCACGCGGTTTTCTGCGTCACACCCAAAGCGCGATGCAGTTCCCAGCTAGAGATGCCATTCTTGGCGTTTACCAGCATCCAGACAGCCGGAAGCCACTTCTCCAGCAGGATCGGGGAATCCTCAAAGATCGTTCCGACTTTGGCGGAGAACTGGCGCTTGGGATGTACGCTCTTGCATTGCCAGCGCCGCTGGTTGACGAGGAACTTGGGATCTGTCCGGCCACAAGTCGGGCAGGTTACGATTCCGTCCGGGAAAGTAAGCGGAATCATGTACGCTAGGCAGTTATCTGGATTGGCGAAGTATGTAATCGCCTCTTGTAAAGTCCTTGGTTCTAGTGGTTTATCCGCCATAATGAGTGTACGATAGCATGGCGGAAATGATTAGTCAAGTAAAATCTGATTAGCGAAGTATATTCTTGCCAAAATTAAGGAGTCCCTTTAGGGACGGCACCGTTCTCGCACACGCTCTTCAGCCCGCGAGGGACTCACTTTATCCACTCTTCAGCAGCACGCCAAACGTGGGCCCATCAACCCAGTCCAATGCAGCGCGCAAGCAAGCCGGCGTGCGATACCATGTCCAACATGTCTCGAACGCTAACAGTCTTCATCGTTCTTCTGCTGATGGGCTGTCTGCTGACCTCCACTGCATGTGCCAAGCACCGACATGGTTCGGCGGACTCGGCCGATAACACGCCAGGCAGCTTCGACTACTATCTGCTCGCGCTTTCCTGGGCGCCGGAGTTCTGCGCCACCCACGCCGGCAACGCGTCGTCGAGCGAATGCGATCCCCAGCGGCACTTCGGTTTCGTCGTGCATGGTTTGTGGCCGGAGAACGACGACGGATCATACCCGCAGGACTGCGCGCCGGTGCGGCCGGTAGCGCAGCCGACGGTGCAGCACATGCTGGCGATCATGCCCGCTCGCGGACTGATTCAGCATGAATGGGCCAAGCACGGCACGTGCAGCGGGCTGGCGGCGCAGGATTATTTTGCCGGTATCGAGAAGGCGTTTCGACAGGTACAAATCCCGCCTGAGTATCGCGCGCCGGCGCGGGCCAGCCAGGCCAGTCCGGCTGAGATCGAGCAGAAGTTTGCCGCTGCCAATCACGTGCCGGCTGGCGACTTTCGAGTGTCTTGCAGTAACTCGGAATTGGTGGCTGTGGAAGTGTGCCTGACGAAAGATTTGCAATATCGCCAATGCGGTTCAGGATTGCGCGATTGCCGCGCGCCCCAGGTCACGGTCCAGCCAACACCGTAGGGTCGAAGAGATGGCGGGCCCGGCTGGAATCGAACCAGCAACCCTCAGCTTCGAAGGCTGATGCTCTATCCAATTGAGCTACGGGCCCACAGGCGGCGCGAACGGTTGATTGCGATCGCCACCTTCACCATACACGACAGGCATTGGCGGGCATCATAGGCTGCCCCCTTTTGCAGCCGAAGGCCTGACCAAACTCTGGCCTGTTTTGTACCACGCCGTTCTCGATGAGGGAAATGGTAGGCCCGGCTGGAATCGAACCAGCAACCCTCAGCTTAGAAGGCTGATGCTCTATCCGATTGAGCTACGGGCCCACAGGCAGCCGCATCGTTTTGTACGGGCGGCGAGTCGCCAATTCATTATCGCAAATCAGGGCGCCGATTGGGCAGGCATAAACCTGTTGTCGGCCCGCTCACCATGCACGCCTAAACAGGCTGCGGAAAAAGTCTGGAGAACGCTTTCGGTGGGAGCCCCCTGCTTCAGCAGGGGGAAGCTGGACTTTAGAGCAGTTTAAGAATTACTGTAGTCGAGCGAGCACGGGTAGAGCGGCGCTTCAGCGCCGCGTTCCCGCTGATCCTTCACCTCCGAGCCGGCTTCAGCCGGCGGCACCTAGACTACACAAATAACTAAAC
>DATCCF010000064.1:0-18011 GCA_036511435.1 Terriglobales bacterium
CCTGTTCCGCCGGCTCAAAGGCTTTCGTCGCATCTTCTCGCGCTTCGACAAACTCGACCTGGTCTTTCTCGGCTTCCTCCACTTTGCTCTTATCGTCGAAGCGCTCAGGTATCTAAGTAGTGTTAACACGCCCTAGCCCAGCGCTTCAGCGCTGGGTAAAGTGGGAGATAGATCCGAGTCCCGTAGGGACGGCAGAGGTTGTGACACAGTCCCTTCAGGGACGGCACAGCTCTCACACAGGTTCTTCATCCCGGCGGGGCGCCCCACCGAAGCCTCTTTTGCTCGGGTGGCAATACGGTAAACCGTAAGCGTCCGGTTCGCACCGTTTTGCCGGAACCTTGAAACTCTCTGCCGTGTCTAAGTACCTGTGAACCGAATCCCGATCATTGTGATGCTTTGTTTGGCATCTCTTGCGCTGGCTCAGCAGCCAAGGTCAAAGCTGATGGGCAGCGACGAGCAGCTTGTGACGGTGACGACAAAACCGGATCACCATGACCTGCGGCGAGGACAAGATCTCGGCGTGACGCTGACGATTGAGGCTGGCTCCGATGGCGCTTACTTGCCTAATTTCTTCGGAGACTGGGTGGAGACCTGCCAGTCAGGCTTCTCCGTAGATATCTACACGCTGCAAGGAAATCGGGCATCGACCTCCGGGCGAGGCTGTGCAGGCGAATTCCTGGGGCCCGGACCTCCAGCCAAAGAATTGCTTGCCGATTACGTTCTTTTGAAGCCCGGAGAGAGCAGATCTTGGCACACAACTCTGACCAATATCGCGAAAGCGCCAGGCACTTACGAAATTAAGGCTGAGTATTTCTCAGCTCAGCAGCGGATTGGAGAAGTGGCCGCTCTCCCAGAGGTTCACGGGCTGATGGTCGTAGGACATATACAAGCGAAACCTGTGTTGATCCGAATACGGTGACAGAAGGAGATGCAGCACCACGCCCGGTGCCCCACCCTTCTCGCCTGTCTTTGGCGAGAGGGTGGGCGGAGAAACCCTTACTTCAACGACGCCATATCAATTACAAAGCGGTATTTCACATCGCTGCGCAGCATGCGCTCGTAGGCCTCGTTGATCTTCTGGATCGGAATGATTTCAATATCGGACGTGATGCCGTGCTCACCGCAGAAATCCAGCATCTCCTGCGTCTCCGGAATGCCGCCGATCATCGAGCCAGAGAGCTGCCGCCGCGCAGGAATGATGCTGAAAGCGGCCAGTGCCAACGGTTTTTCCGGTGCGCCCACCAGCACCAGCGTTCCATCGCGCTTCAGCAGGTTGAGATAGGCGTTGATGTCGTGCTCGGCCGAAACGGTATCGAGGATGAAGTCGAAGCTATTGGCGTGTTTCCCCATCTGCGCCGGATCTTTGGAGACCACCACTTCATGCGCACCCAGGCGCTTACCGTCCGCGGTTTTGTGAGCGGAGGTGGTAAACAGGACGACGTGTGCGCCGAAGGCGTTAGCTAGCTTCACTCCCATGTGGCCTAATCCGCCCAATCCCACGATGCCGACCTTTTGGCCCTTCTGCACTTTCCAGTGCCGCAGGGGCGAGTAGGTCGTAATGCCGGCGCAAAGCAGAGGCGCCGTCCCCGCGGGATCGAGGTTCGCGGGCGGTCGCAGCACAAATGCTTCGTCCACGACAATCGTCTTGGAGTAGCCGCCGTACGTCATGCCACCGAGATGCTTGTCTTCGCTGTTGTACGTAAAGGTGGCGCCGGACTCACAGTACTGCTCCAGACCCGCCTTGCAGCTTGGGCAGGTGCGGTCGGAGTCAACCATGCATCCGACTGCGGCGAGGTCGCCTTCCTTGAACCTGCGCACCTGGGCCCCGGTTTTGGCCACTCGACCGATAATCTCGTGACCGGGCACGACAGGGTAGGTTGTGTTCGTCCATTCGTTGCGCGCGGTGTGCAAGTCGGAATGACACACGCCGCAGTAGAGGATGTCGATTTGTACATCTTTGGGGCCGGGATCACGGCGCTCGAAGGAAAACGGTTGGAGAGGAGAAGCGGAGGAATGGGCTGCGTAACCGGCCGTTTTTATCCGACCTTGCTGCTTTACTGGCGTTTCAGAAGTGAGAACATCAACTGCATTTGCCATGATAAGTTCCTTTCTATCGACAAATTCCCAGAAAAAACGAAGAGGCGATGAATGGCTGCCTCGCCGGCGGGGAACTCGCTATCAGAGTGTTAGATTCCCTGGGACGCTATCGGTCACATCTTTGAGGTCAATTCCCGGCAACTAAATTCCGATACTTTGTGGGAGTGCCGCTTTCGCTGGTTATGGTTTGTTTCCAGCGCCTGCGGTAATATTCGTGCATGGCTAAGCCGTCGCTTCAATTCGAAGTTCCGTGTCCCTGCTGCGGTGCGTTGCTGAAGATCGACAGTGACACCAAGGCTGTGATTGCGCACACACCCAAGGCTATTCCCAAAACCTTCGAGGACCTGGAATCGGCGGCGCGCGCCATGAAGGACCAGGACACCCGTAAGGAATCCATCTTTCGCCAGTCCGTGGAAGCGCAGAAGCATCAGGGCGATCTGCTGGAGAAAAAGTTTCAGGAAGCGCTCAAGCGGGCCAAGGAAACGCCCGATACCGGCAAGCCAATTCGCGACTTCGACCTGGACTAGTTCACCACAGAGGCACAGAGACACGGAGAAAAACCGTTGTATTAATCCCTCTTCTAACCTCGATCTTGAAATCAAAATGGCTCGCTAGAAATAAAGGAAAATAAAAAACCTCTGTGTCTCTGTGTCTCTGTGGTAACTAACAACTCACGTCCGCCCTGCTAGGCCATCGCGGAGTACGTCGCCGTCGGCTCCGAGCGGCTTTGCGCTCACCGTCCGCTGTCATTTAGATTGTGGAGAATGGCGACAACAGGTGAGCGATTCGAACGCGCCGTATCCATCATGGCGCGGCTGCGTGGCCCCGGTGGATGCCCCTGGGACCGCGAACAGACCTTCGACACGATCAAGCCCTACACGTTGGAGGAAGTCTACGAGGTGCTCGAAGCCATCGACGCCCGTGACTGGGACGAGCTTCCGGGCGAACTCGGCGACCTGCTGTTGCAGGTGCTCTTCTACTCGGAGATGGCAGCGGAGGAGAAGCGCTTCTCCATCGACGATGTGCTCGACCGGCTCTCCAACAAGCTGATCGATCGACATCCTCATGTCTTTGGCGACGTGAAGGCCGACACGCCCGGCGACGTGCTGCGCAACTGGCAGGCGCTGAAGGCTGAGGAGAAGAAGAAGCGCGAGGCAGAAGGGGCGAACACAACACAGAAAGTCCATTCGGAGTCCGTCCTTTCCGGTATCTCCTCAGCCGTGCCGTCGCTGATGGAGGCCTACAAGATCAGTTCCCGCGTGGCCAATGTTGGCTTTGATTGGCCCAATATCGAGGGACTGTTCGACAAACTGAAGGAGGAGACCGAGGAACTTCGCCACAACCTGGAGGAGTATCCCGCGCCGGGTCCGCGTCCCGAGTCCGCTGCAGGCCTGGCGGGTGCGCGCGGCGCGAGGGTTTCTCCGGAACTGCGCTCGCGACTGGAAGACGAGGTCGGCGACCTCCTATTCGTACTCGTGAACATCGCACGGTACCTCTCACTCGATCCCGAGTCGGCGCTGCGCAAGACGAACCGCAAGTTCCGCCGGCGCTTCGAGTATCTTGAAGAAAAACTTCGCGAGCAGGGGCGCAAGCCATCGGGGACATCGCTCGACGAAATGGAATCGCTGTGGCAGGAATCCAAGCGGCAGGAAAAAGCGTGACAGCAGATATAATCGCGCTCCGCAACTGCACCGAGCTGGAGGAATTTCGCGCCTGCCTGGCCCTACAGAAGGAAGTCTGGGGATTTGCGGACAACGAGTTGGTGCCGCTGCGAATTTTTTCCCTGGCGCCCAAAATTGGCGGGCAGGTGATCGGCGCGTGGGAAGGCGAAACGCTGGTGGGCTTTGCTTTCTCGATTCCGGGAATCCGCAGCGGGCATCCCTATTTGCATTCGCATATGCTTGCCGTGAAAGAGGGCTACAGAAACACCGGCCTGGGCAGACGCATCAAGCTGTTTCAGCGCGAGGACGCCATCGCGCACGGTTACGAATTGTTGGAGTGGACCTTCGATCCGCTGGAGATCAAGAATGCTTACCTCAATCTCGAGCGGCTGGGGGCCATCGCTCGCCGCTACAATATCAATCAGTACGGGATCACGTCGTCGCCGCTGCAGGGTTTTCTTCCCACCGACCGTCTGGTCGCCGAGTGGTGGTTGACATCGAAGCGCGTCGAGACTGTGCTGTCCACGGGCAAGCATCCCGAGTTCGTCGAGGAGGTGCGCGTGGAGGTTCCCGCCGAGATCTACGCGTGGAAAGAGCAGCCAGACAGTAGGCAGAAAGCGGCGGCCGTGCAACTGCGCAACCGCGAGGCATTCCTTTCGGCGTTCTCGCGCGGGCTGGCATGCCTGGGTTACGAGCGCGATGCGCAAGGCCATGGCAGGTTCTTGCTGGGACGGTGGAATGAAGATTGGTCGTACGCGAGCCAGTGATCGATGAAAATTGAAGCCATTACTCTACGCGAGTTGCGAATGCCCCTCGTCCATTTTTTCGAGACGAGCTTTGGCCGCACCTACAGCCGGCGCATTTTGCTGGTCACCCTCCATGCCGACGGACTGGAAGGCTGGGGCGAGTGTGTTGCCGGCGAAGCCCCGTATTACAGCGAGGAGTACATCGAGGACGCGTGGGACGTAAGTGCGCGCTACCTGGCTCCGGCCCTGCTTGGCAAGACGGTGCAGTCGGGGTCCGAGGTACCCGCTCTGCTGTCGCGCATCCGAGAACACCGCATGGCCAAGGCGGCGCTGGAAAACGCGGTCTGGGACGCCGAAGCGCAGGAGAAGGGAACTCCGCTATGGAAGCTACTCGGCGGCACGCAGCGTGAAATTGCTTGTGGCGTGAGCATCGGTATCCAGGATTCGCACGAGCAATTGTTGCAAAAGATCGAAACGGAACTGGCTGCCGGATACCAGCGCATTAAGATCAAGGTAAAACCTGGATGGGACATTGCAGTACTGGAGAAAATCCGCGAACGCTGGCCCACGATTCTGCTGAGCTGCGATGCCAACTCCGCCTACACGCTCGCCGACAGCAACCACCTCAAGGATTTCGACCGCTTCAATCTGCTGATGATTGAGCAGCCGCTGTGGAGCGACGATTTCTACTTTCATGCGCGCTTGCAGAAGCAATTGCTGACGGCAATCTGCCTCGATGAAGCCATCCGCAGCGCGCGTGACGCCGAGGCAGCCTTGGAGCTTGCTGCCTGCCGGATCATCAACATCAAGGTCGGCCGGATGGGCGGTTTCTCGGAGGCGATCCTGGTCCACGATGTGGCCCAGGCTTTTAGCGTGCCGGTCTGGTGCGGAGGCATGCTGGAGTCGGGAATTGGCCGCTCCCACAATGTGGCACTTTCGACCCTGCCAAACTTCAAGCTGCCGGGCGATGTGTCAGCTTCGAAGCGATACTGGAAGGAGGATATTATCGAGCCGGAGGTCGAGGTCTCACCGGGGGGAACAATCACAGTCGGCGACAAGCCCGGCCGCGGCTATGAGTTGCGCAAAGATTTGATTGAAAAGCTGACGGTGCGAAAGGAAAAGCTGAACGCGTAGGATTTCAGATTGCGCCGTAATGACGAACACCTGCCACGAGGCTTGGCTTGCGGCTTCCCGCTTCACTTGTGGTTTGCTTCCTTCACGCCGCCACCATTTTCGGTAACTACTTCGTCACTTTTGTAGAGCAGCTCCAAGGCTTGAGCAGTCGTGATACTGGCGGGCACCGGACGAAAATCATAGGTCGTTTCCGTGGACGAAATCGTGAGGGACTTAATCATCAGAATCCTGCCATTGAACTGAAGGCTCTGACGTACCATCTCCCAGTGGCCTCCGCCCACGTCCTTTTGCTCGATCAAGAACTTGCCACCTTTGTAGAGCCTGCCCAAAATGCCCCAGCCGAAGTCCACATCTTTGAACAGCGTGCCATCAATCTTGGCGATGCGTACCGCTTTCGGATCGATCAGCATGTCGCCCTGCATGCCCTGATAGACCATGGTTTCGTGGTTCGGGGGATTGAACTTCGGGTTGGGCTTAAAGGTGAGGTGTACGAGCGGGGCGCCATTAGGGCCCGGCTGCTCTCCGGCGTAGGTGTAGAGAAACGCATTGGGCAGACTGGTCAACATAAGCGCGTCCCGCTGGTCTTCCTCCTGGTACGCCTGCCTTCTTTTACGACGCGCCTCGGGATCGTTGGCGAACTTCTGTAGCTTCTGCTCGTCCTTGGCCCGCTGCTCGGCCGTCAGTGCCCTGTCGTTGATGGCTATCGTTCTCGTCAGGCCTCCCTGGGGGGTCTGGATCACTTCTTTCGTAATCGATTGGCCCTTCTCCTCGGTGCGGTCCTTGAACATGAAATAAACATGACAGTCGTTGGCCTTGATCTCGTTGGCTGCGGCGCGGCGCACCAGCTCTATGGGGTTCGCCTGCGGGCTCTGCTGGGCGTGACCCAGCACACTGAACGTCAAGGCGACCATTACCGCCGCTAAGATGCGCCCCGCACGCTTTTCTGACAAGTCCACACCTACCTCTGAACGCTTGCGTAAAATTGCTCCCGAACAATTAGACGAAACGCTTGGCGCGTTAGTTGCTTTTTCCGACAATCCCGTGATTGGTGCCGGTCTGTACGACTGCATCCAAAATTACCGAAATTCCCGGCTTTCTCCCGCTCGAGCGGGGCTGCGGCCTCTTCTGGTTGAGTGTCGCTCACTCCAGGTACTGTGACAAGTGCCTCTCGACGAAGCGCGGACTGGGGCCTGGGAAAACAATGGCCAGCGCGAAGCTAGCCATGGTTGAAGGAGAATGTTCGGATGAGCTTGAATTCTAGGTCGGCCCCAGCAGAAAAAGGCAGTCCCATTGGGTTTTGGCCGAATCCGCACGAGAAAAACCGTTGTTCCCCTGGTTGCCGGTTCCACTCGTCCGGCCGGCATTCTGTCGAGCCGACGTATAAGTGTTAACAACCGTGTGGCCAAACTCGGCGGACAGCTCTAAACAACCGCCGCTCCAACGCCAGACGACTCAAGCTCTCGTTAACCAAGAGGTAAATACCCTTCGAAGGTAACCCCTGTCTGCCAACTATGGCACCCGCGATTCCATCCCTGAGCAGCCGAGTTCCGGCCCATGATTTCTAACTCCTCTGTCGATTGATTGTTCTCAAGATTAGGATCGCTTCGGATGCTATTGATTTTCGGAGAGCCGGTAAAATCCGTCCCGCAGATATAGATTTGTGAGGCGGGTGCGTCATGGCTGAAGGCGATCGTCGCTTAGAGCGACTGAGACTCGGAGCGGTCGACCGATCGCACCGCTGCTACTCTTAATGCGACGAACTGTCATTCCCGAGTGGCTCGACGACGATCTCGGCACAGCCGCGGAGATTGGGGAAACCCTCGCCGATTTGCGGCATATCAATGAGTGGTTCGGCGGAGTGCGCACAACCACCGAGTTACTCCGTCGAGTTGCGCGCGAGCGCGGGCTCCGAAAACTCTCGATACTTGAAGTGGGCGCGGGGGCCGGAGACGTGCCGTTGGCGGCGCAACGTTTGCTCGCAGGGCACGGCGTTGGGTCACAGGTGACCCTTCTCGATCGCGCGTCGTCGCATCTGCCACCCGGAGGCGCAGCTTTAGTTGCCGGCGACGCCTTGCGCCTGCCCTTTCGCGATGGCACATTCGATGTCGTAAGTTGCTCGCTGCTGGCGCATCATTTTGAGCCTGAGACGCTGGCGAAATTTGCCAGTGAATCCCTCCGCGTCTGCCGGCAGGCGGTGCTGATCAACGATCTCATCCGCAGCCGGCTGCACCTGTTGCTGGTTTATCTTGGATTGCCGCTCTTCCGCAGCCGCATCACTTGGCATGATGCACCCGCGTCGGTCCGGCGGGCCTACACCTGCGACGAGTTGCGTGGTTTGCTGGCGGACGTAGGAGCCAGAAAAGTTCAGGTTTCGCGACATTACCTGTTTCGCATGGGCGTGTTGCTGTGGAAGTGAGAAAGGCGGCGGTTAGCGGGTAGTATTTAGCACTTGGCAGTTAGCGCTTAGCACTTAGTATTTAGTATTTGGCAACTACAGAGATTCGCACAATATAAGCTTTGTCATCGCGAGCCTGCCAAATGCCAAATGCCAAATATTGAATGCTAAATGCTAAATACTGATCCCCAATTCGACCTCGCGATCGTGGGAGCGGGACCGGCGGGAAGCTCCTGTGCGATTACCGCCGCGCGCCTGGGTGCAAGAGTCGGGTTGTTCGAGGCGAAAGACTTCCCGCGACATAGAGTCTGCGGAGAATTTGTTTCCGCGGAATCGTTGGATGTCCTTGCCGGCCTGCTGCAAGATGTACCAGCGGTTGGGACTCTTTTCCAGAATGCGCCCGTGATCGACCGCACACGTTTGCTGCTGGGCGAGTGCGTAATCGAGTCGCCAGTCGCTCCTCCGGCGCTAAGCATTTCTCGTTATGACCTCGATGCGTTGCTATGGGAAGCTGCGCGCCGCGCTGGAGCGGTGGCTCATCCCAATTGTGAGGTGATTGGCAGCGACGGTGACGGTCCGTTCATGCTGCAAACGGCTACCGGACGATTTAAGGCGAAAGCCCTGATTGTCGCAGCAGGCAGGTGGTCGCAGTTCACCGCTGACCGGACGGTTCCACCCGGTCCCAAATGGATCGGCCTCAAGGCGCATTTCCAGGAACCGTGGACGGAGCCTTGTACCGATCTCTATTTCTTCGCAAACGGCTACTGCGGCGTGCAGCCGGTATCGGACGGGGTGGTGAATGCCTGCGCGATGGTCCGCTCGGACCGGGCGACCTCGCTGGAACAGGTTTGCAAACTTCATCCAAGATTGACGCGCCGAACGGCGCATTGGCGAGCGATCATGCAGCCCGTTAGTACGGCTCCGCTGATCTATCGCGAGCCGCAACCGGTCCGAGGAAACACGATATTCGTTGGTGACGCAGCCGCGTTTATCGATCCGTTTGCCGGCGACGGTATTTCCATCGCCCTGCGGAGCGGGCGAGTGGCGGCGCAGTGCATCTGCAAGTTCCTGATGAGCCCGGCTGCGCTGAACGAAGCGGTGACCCTATACCAGCACGAGTATTCCCGCCAATTTGCGCCACTGTTGTCGGCCGCTTCGCGCGTGCGCTCTTTGCTGTCCCTGCCAGCCTTCGCCCGATCGGCCGCATTCGAATTGTTCCGGCTTCCCGGCTTACTACCCTTCGTTATCCGCAAGACCCGTCGTGTCGTGTGATTCCTGTACCAATCAAGACGCTTTCGATCTAAACTACAAAGCCACACTTGCCAGACTTTACGAAGCTACCTGGGGACAGTTCCAATGGCCGACCCTACACTGCAAGTATCCGTCCGCAACACCACGCCGCGCGACTTCAAGGGCATCGCCGAACTCTGTCGGCGAGTCTATCCGGAAACGCCGCCTTGGAACGCCGAACAGCTCTCGTCGCACTTACGAGTCTTCCCCGAAGGTCAGTTCGTGGCTGTGTACGGGCCAGACGAAACTGTTGTGGGGATGACGGCCAGCCTGATTGTCGATTGGGACAGTTACAAAATGCTCGACAGTTGGGAGCGGTTTACCGCTGATGGTATGTTTACCAATCACGATCCGCGGAGCGGGCGCACTTTGTACGGTGCAGAAGTGATCGTCGATCCCACCCTGCAGCATCATGGCATTGGCGACAAGCTTTACGGCTCCCGGCGCAGCCTGACCGAGTCGCTCAAGTTGAGGCGGATCCGGGCTGGATCGCGACTACGCGGCTATCACGAATGCGCCGCCAGGCTGAAACCCGAAGAATACGTGACCGAGGTCGTGGAAGGTGTCCAATACGACCCGACGCTCAGCTTCCAGTTGCAGGAAGGCTTTCATGTTCTGGCGGTGGTCCCACATTATCTGAGCGACGATCCCGAGAGCTTGGGGTATGCGGCAGTTATCGAATGGTTGAACCCGCAGCTCATCCGGCCGGAGCACGTTGCGGACAGGCCTACGCGGTTCTTGCGCAAAAACCCTGTCGCGGGGGACGGGCGAATGCGTGCGAGGAGTACGGACACACCGGCGGAATGCTAACGGCGGGCTTTCTATCGAATGACCAGCACTTCGCGAATGTTGTCGCGGCCGAGGAAGAACTTCATCGAGGAATATTCGCGGAAAAGATTTTCCACATGCCGGTTGTTGAAGATGCGTTGCAGTTTGTAAGGGCGTGCCGGCTGCAGTTCCAGGGTGTCCTTGGAAGCGATGTTGTAGCGGTAAAACGGAGCTTCCGGTCCGGCATCCTTGGTGTGGAAGAAGGCCAGCATGATGCCGCCAGGTTTCATGGCGACCTGAATGCGCTCGATCAGAGGCTTCACCAGAGGCTCGGGCAAAAAATCGGCGAGGTCCCAGAACATGACCGCATCGAATTCCTCTCTCGAGAAGGCCAGGTTTTCATGGAGAAAGCGCTCGACATCGATGGTGGTACCGCCATCGCCGTTGGGAATTATGAGGGACTTGTCGGTCGCAGTGCGGAGTACGTCTGCCTGGTGAAACCTATGTCCCAAGCCAGTCATGAATGTGATATTGGCCGGCGATGTAGAGCCCAAGTCGAGAACTTTCAGGCCTTCTTCGCGAGAGATCGCCCGGATAAATTCATTGAAGCCGGTTGAGCGACGGCTCACCTTTTGCCCGGGCACAATGTCGTCATCCGAGCCCTGCCGGACAGGACTACCGAATAGTCTGCTGAAGATACCAGGAGCCACTATGCACCATTGTATGGGTAGAACGTCGCAACCATCAATCTTTTCGCACCGGCCGCAGCGGCAAGGGTTTGGCAGGAGGGTGGCCAGGAAGATTACGGGACGCGCTCCGCGAGGCGCCCCGTTGAAAAAGCTCGGCTCCTAGAACTTTTTGGGCCCAAGAAGCGAGCCTTGAGTCGAGGGGGTCTTTACGGGAGCCGCTGCGGCCAGCGCAGGGGCTGGCGGTTTCGTGTCCAGCTTCCCGGCAGGTTCTGGCTTCTGAATGTCAATCGTCCCCTTGAAGAAAGCGCCATCTTCGATGGAAATCCGGGCGGTGGAAATATCTCCGGTTAAGGATGCGGTTTTGCGCAGTTCCACGCGCTCGGTGGCGTGGATGTTGCCATCCACCCGGCCGTGCAGAATCACATTGCGGGCTTCGATGTTAGCGCGCACGCGTCCATTGGGGCCGACCGTGAGGCTTTGACCGCGCAGCGAGATTGAGCCCTCGACTTCGCCGTCGAGAACTAAATCTTCACTGCCGGAAAGTTCGCCCTTCAGGACGACCGATTTGCCAATGGTGGCGACCTCGTTGCTACGCAAGCTCTCGCTGCGGGTAGGTTCGGCCGGACGCGGTGGTGCACTGGCAGCCGGATTGAAAGCCGAGCCTGACGGGCCCGGCTGAGGAATAGGTGTCGTGTCTTCGTCTTCTTTCCGCTTCCACATACTGTTGAGTCTCCATGCGGTCGCAGCGCCGGCCAGCAGGCGTCCGCGGCGCACCTCGTTGGGAGCGCCTAAACCGCTTGCAAGAGCATACCCAACCGCCAGCGTAGCCGCAAACTCTTTTGCCAACAAAACCGCAAAAAATACCGTGACTTTCGGGCGACTCCTGGACTATCGAGATTACTTACCCAGGACGATGTCGATTCCAGCCAAGAGCACTTCCAGTTTCGCGCGGGACAGCCTGCCTACGCGTTCGGTCAAGAGATCTTTGTCGATGGTGACGATTTGGGAGACGTTGGCCACGGAGTTCTTCGGTAACCCGGTAATGCGCGCCGAGAGGTGAACATTGCCAGACATCAAAGCCCACTTAAGGTTGCTGGTCAGCGGGACACAGACCACTGTGGCAATGCGGCTGCGATTGAAGGAGTCGGACTGGACGACGACGATTGGCCTCCGAAACCCTGGACCTGACCCTTGGGGCAGAGGTAGGTCCGCCCACCAAATCTCGCCCTGTGAGATTACCACTGGGTTCGCTCGAGGATACGCCGGGCAGCCGATGCGACAAACTGATCTTTGACCTCACCGATCTCAGCGCAGGCCTTGTTCACCGCCTCGGTCACTTCCTCCGGTGAGTGGCGCGCCAGATATTCCCGAAGCGCGTCGCTGAAAACTCGGCTGCGCGATCGCTTGGTTCGCCGGGCCAGGCGCTGCGCTCCTTCGAAGACATCGTCGGGAATCGACACCGCTGTTTTCATACCAAAAGTATAACCGCAGAATCGCTGGCCGACAAACTGGCAAAATTGGCAGGAACTTTGTTTCACCCTTAGGACCGGCCATCGTGTTTGTCCGTCACAAAGCTTTCTATCCCGGCTCCCGTATAATTGCAGGTTTCGTACCTCCCGCCGACGCGCAAGCAAATCCACCGGCGAGAGACTCAGGACTTATTCCCATGACTCAAATTGAGCTGATCCTTGCCCGCGAAATTCTGGATTCGCGCGGTAATCCTACGGTAGAAGCGGATGTCATCCTGGAGAGCGGAGCGCGCGGGCGGGCCGCCGTCCCCAGCGGTGCCTCCACCGGCGAGCACGAGGCGCTGGAGCTGCGCGATGGCGACAAGGGCCGCTATGCCGGCAAGGGCGTCCTGAAGGCCGTCGCCAACATCAACGAGGTTATCGGGCCTGAATTAGAGGGCTTGGACGCCAGCGAACAGCGCGACCTCGACAATGCCATGCTGGTGCTCGACGGTACGCCTACGAAGAGCAAGCTGGGCGCGAATGCGATTTTGGCGGTGTCGATGGCGGCATCGCGCGCCATGGCTGACCACCTGGGCATCGAACTGTACCAATATCTCGGCGGGTTCACGGCCGGTCTGCTGCCCACCCCGATGATGAATATCCTGAACGGCGGGGCGCACGCCGACAACAACGTGGACTTTCAGGAATTCATGGTCATGCCGGTGGGCGCAAAGTCGTTCAGCGAAGCTCTGCGCTGGGGCGTCGAGACCTTCCACGTTCTCAAAGGGGTGCTGAAGAAGCGTGGCTACAACACCGCGGTTGGCGATGAAGGTGGCTTTGCGCCGTCGGTGAAGTCGAACACCGAGGCCATCGAAGTCATCCTCGAAGCCATCACACAGGCGGGCTACAAGCCGGGGGAGCAGATTGCCGTTGCACTCGATCCCGCGGCCAGCGAGTTCTACGACAGCACAAAGAAGAAGTACGTCTTCAAAAAGTCCGACAAGAGCGAGCACTCCAGCGAAGAGATGGTGAAGTTCTGGGCCGATTGGGCGCGGCAGTATCCCATCGTGTCACTGGAAGATGGCTTTGCAGAGAATGACTGGGAGGGCTGGAAGCTGGTGACCGACGAACTAGGCGGCAAGATTCAGCTGGTTGGCGATGACATCTTCGTGACCAACATCGAGATTTTCCAGCGCGGCATCGACGCTGGTGTGGCGAATTCCATTCTCATCAAGTTGAACCAGATTGGCTCGGTTAGCGAGACCATCGACGCCATCAACCTGGCGCGCCAGAACGGCTACACCGCGGTCATCTCGCATCGCTCGGGCGAGACGGAAGACACCTTCATCGCCGATCTCGCCGTCGCCACCGGAGCAGGGCAGATCAAGACTGGCTCAGCCTCGCGCACCGACCGCATCGCCAAGTACAACCAGTTGCTGCGCATCGAGGAAGAACTCGGTCCAGCGGCGCGCTTCCTTGGATTGAAAGCGCTGAACTATCACGGGGAGCTGGCAGGGAAGATGGCTAGGGGCTAGGGTTAGGGTCAGGAGTTCGGGTGGAAGAGCGGGGGTTCAGAGCATGTGTGAGAACGAACCTTGGTATTCGCCGTGGAATGTGCTGGCGACAATTCCAGCGCCGTAGGCGCGAAATAGTTTAGCCCAGCACGCAGCCGCAGGCGGAGTGCTGGGTAAAGTGGGAAATAGATTCGAGTCCCTTTAGGGACGGCACAGGTTCACACTCCTACGCCTTGGTGGTTAGTGGCTGGTGAATGGTTTCAAGCTTGAAGCTGCCTTGTATCGAGCAATATCATCCCGACCGAGCGGAGGGATCTGCGGTTCGGACGGTAGAGCTATAATCACCGCGATGAAGGGCTCTGAGATCATTTTCGCAGTGGAGGAGTCGCCAGAGGGCGGCTACGAAGCCCGTGCCTTAGGCCATGCAATCTTTACCCAAGCTGATTCGATGGATGAGCTGGGAGAGATGGTGCGCGACGCCGTACGCTGCTACTTCGAGGCAGATTCGCTTCCAGCGATGATTAGACTGTCGCTCACAAGCAGGTGATTCCTTTTCGGAAGCCTGTTGGATTTTGCAACAACGAGCCTCGGAACGAGGCGGAAGATGATAGCCCCGCCCTTTAGGGCGGGGTTGCAATGTTAGGAAAAACCGAGTCCCTCGGGGACGACACAGGGTGGGACGTGCCGTGCCCGAGGCACTCACTCTGCAATCATCCTTACCCACCGCTGAAGCGGTGGGCTATCATTTTCCGTCCCGCACAGCGGGACTGGTGCGCTCGGAATCGAACGGTTATGCCTTCACCTTCTTCGTCGCTCTCTGTCACAGACGTCCTAGCGATATGGGGAGCAGTTCTATCCAGTGTTGCCGTTGGATGGAACCTATATCGCGACTGGTTAGACCGGGGCAAGCTAAGGATATCCGCCTCGCTTCGGAGGTTAGTGAAAGGGGTTGATGGAAAGCTTTACTCCGTCAAGCATGATCTTCCGATTGCTGATGCCAGTGCGGAAACCTATGTTGTGACCACTGCAATAAACGCAGGCCGTAGGCCCGTGATGTTCAAGAGTTGGGGCGGCACTTGGCATCAGCCCGTTGCTGGCAAGAACACATTCATTATCGTCGGCGTTGATTTACCGAAAATGCTAAGGGAAGGCGAATATCACTCCGAATTCACCAACGAGCTAACCGAGCGTATCGAGAATGTTAAAAAGATCTCGGTGTGGGATGCGTTTGGCAAGGAATGGAATGTATCGAGGCGAGGATTGCAGAAACTCAAACAAGAGGCACGGGACATTAAGATACCGGATATCGGAAACTCGTAATCATGTTTGCTCATAATCCTCCTCGTCCGCTCATCCTCATCATCCTTGATGGCTGGGGCTATGCTCCTCCGTCCAACGCCAATGCCATCTCGCTGGCGCGCAAGCCTAACTACGATCGCCTGCTCGCCGAATTTCCCAACACGCTAATCCACACCAGCGGACGCCACGTCGGCCTGCCCACCGGGCAGATGGGCAATAGCGAAGTCGGCCACCTCAACATCGGAGCCGGGCGCGTGGTGTACATGGACATCACCAAGATCGATCTGACGATTGAGAATGGTGAGCTCTTCTCCAACGCGGCTCTGGTCGAGGCGATGAAGAAGGCGTGCACCGGCGGCCGGCGGCTGCACTTCTTTGGACTGCTTTCCGACGGTGGCGTGCACTCGCACCAGAACCATCTCTATGCACTGCTGCGCATGGCCAAGCAGAACGGGGTGGACCGCGTCTTCGTGCACTGCTTCATGGACGGGCGCGACACGCTGCCCACCAATGGCGCCGGCTACATCGAGCAGTTGCAGCAAAAGATGCGCGAGTACGGCACCGGCAAGATCGCTACCGTGAGCGGGCGTTACTACGCGATGGACCGCGACCGGCGCTGGGAGCGCGAGAAGAAGGCTTTTGACGCGATGGTGTTTGGCGTCGCCGAAGGAGGCCGCTACGTTGACGCGGTGCAGGGAGTAAAGGACTCCTACAATCGCGGAGTCACGGACGAATTCATCATTCCGTTCGTGCTCACCGACAATCGCGGCGAGCCGCTGGGCACGATCCGCGACGGCGATGTTTGCATCAACTTTAATTTTCGCGCCGACCGCGCCCGGCAGATCACGCGCTGTCTGGCTCGCAACAGCCATTTCACGCCACAGGATGGTCACGAACTTGAAGGCTGGGAAGATCTCGACCGCATCATCCCGCGCGACCGCGTCCCTAAGGACCTGACGTACATCTGCATGACGCGGTATGACAAGAACTTTACCCTGCCGGTCGTGTCGCCGCCCGAGTCGATGACCAATATTCTCGCGAACGTCATGGCCGACCGCCACATGCGCAATCTCAGGGTCGCCGAGACCGAGAAGTATGCACACGTGACCTATTTCTTCAACGGCGGTGTGGAGAAGCCATTTCCCGGTGAAGAGCGCGTGATGGTGCAGTCCCCGAAGGTTGCGACCTACGATCTGAAGCCTGCAATGTCGGCCCAGGGAGTTGCCGATGCCGTAATCAAGGCGATCGCGGACGACACTTTCGACGTGATGGTGGTGAACTTCGCCAACGCCGACATGGTGGGACACTCCGGCAGAATTCCGCCGACGATTACCGCCGTCGAAACCGTTGACGGCTGCCTTGGTCAGATTTATACCGCGCTTCGCCAGCGCGGCGGAGCCATGATCGTCACCGCTGACCACGGGAATGCCGAGCAGATGATCGATCCCGCGACTGGCGGACCGCAGACGGCGCATACCACCAATCCCGTGCCGTTCATTGTTGTGGCGGAGCATGCGGTTACGCCGGGTCAATTCAAGGGAGACGCACGCCGCTTCACGCTGCGCCCCGATGGTGCGCTGCAGGACATCGCACCTACCATGCTGGGCATCCTCGGTGTCGCACAGCCGAAGGAGATGACGGGACATGATCTGCGTGTCTTCGCCGAAGCCGAAGCGCAGAGATGATCACCACAGAGGCACAGAGACACAGAGAATTTTTCTGTCTTAATGTCTCGATGCCGTTCAGGCTATCAATAAGGACATTTCGCTTATCGTAGATCCCCCGGGGGCTTTGAAGATTCGAGTTTCTCTGTGTCTCTGTGCCTCTGTGGTAGAAACTCCTCGTGAAACTCCTAATCGCCCTCCATCACCGCTTCCCGCTCTGGCAGGTCCCGCCGTGGTTCTCCGAGCGGCTGCGGCGTGATTTTCCACAGATCGAAGTGGTACATCTGCCCAATTACGATCATGTGATCGAAGAAATCGCGGACGCCGATATCGCGATCTCGTGGTCGTTGCGCGGAGAACAGATACAGGCGGCAAAAAGACTGCGGTGGATTCATTCGACAGCTGCGGCGGTCCATCAGCTCATGACACCAGAATTGCGCGCTAGCGACATCGTCGTGACCAACGCGCGCGATGTACATGGGCCGGTGGTGGCGGAGCATGCCATCGCGCTGGCGTTCGCGCTCGCCAAGCGATTGCCGCAAGCCGTGCGGTATCAGCAGCAAAAGCACTGGGCACAGCACGACCTATGGGACAGGCGGCCTCGTCCGCGCGAACTCAACGGCGCCACCATGACGATTGTTGGCCTGGGCGCGATCGGCGCTCCATTGGCGCGGCTGGCGAAAGCCGTGGGCATGTGCGTGGTTGGCGTGCGCGAGCATCCGGAGCGGGGAAGCGACGTGGCGGATGCCGTCTATGGTTTCGAGGACCTTGACCAGGCATTGAGCGCGGGTGACTTCATCGTGCTGGCCGTTCCCGTCACGCCCAAGACTCGTCACTTAATGAATGCCGAGCGTCTGGCTCGGCTAAAGTCCGATGCCTATTTGATCAACGTAGGTCGCGGCGTTCTGGTTGACGAAGCTGCGCTGGTGGATGCGCTGCGAGCGAAGAGCTTTGGTGGAGCGGCGCTCGATGTCACCACCGAGGAGCCGCTCCCAGCAGAGTCTCCGCTGTGGGAGTTGGAGAACGTTTTGATTACTCCTCACATTGCTGGGTTGACGGAAAAGATGTGGGAACGCCATTACCAGCACTACACGAAGAACCTGCGACGGTTCTTAGAGGGGCAGCCGCTGTTGTGGGTAGTGGACAAGGAGAGAGGCTATTAACCCACATTTCCTTTTTGAAGTTCAGGTAAGTGATCGTATGATCGAGCCAACGCCAGTATCCATGCGGTTTTGACGGCGCAACGGACACTCCGGAGGCTTGTACCCAGTGGGTGAACAACAAAATCAGCCGTTTCAGCTCT
>DATCCF010000065.1:0-14954 GCA_036511435.1 Terriglobales bacterium
TCGCATAAGCGGATCGAGAAGTTCCTGGTGGACGAAGCTCCGCAATCCGATTTACTCAAGGTGGGACATCACGGCAGCGCGACTTCCAGTTCGCCCGAATTCCTGGCAGCCGTGAAGCCGCGCTACGCCGTAGTTTCGGTAGGCTTCTACAACTCGTTTAAACAGCCCCGGCCGAAGGTGATGGAGCGCTACGCGAGCGCGCACATCCCAACCTACCGTACCGATCTGTCCGGCGCCGTTTCCTTCTACCTCAACGGCACGAACATCACGGCTCGGCCGGTTCCTCGGTGACAGCCTCATCTGCGTCGGTGGTAGGGTTCCGGCGGTACTCCTCGATGGTTTGCAGCGCTTCCTCGGCTTGATCGGGCCGAACCAGCACCACTACACCACCCACGCCGGGCAGGATGTCCTGTGGAGCTTCCCGGTTTTGGGTCATGGCGGCAATTCCCGCCGACTCCAGCAAACCGCGCACCACCATCGCCTCTGACTCTTCGTCGGTATCGAAAACTTTCACTAGCTCTTCATGATCGTTTGCTGCCTCTGCCATGGCGCCTCCAATAGGTTCGATACAAATGGTAGTTCTTGCCGTTCACAATGGTTCTGTTTCCTGGCTGAAATTGTGCCGTTTAGGTGTATGATGCCGCCCACCACGTCCGAGCGCAACGGTGGGGTAAGGTCTGACATCCAAATTGTAGCGGAAAGTAACCGAGCGCGATTTCAGGCAGCCGCGGAGGGCGACTGTTTCTTTCGAGGAATCTATGGGGCTATCGGAACGCAGGGAAGAGGTTAGACCGCAACTCAGCAGCGAGCAGCAGGAACAGGAAGAAGAACGCCGCAAGCTGCGCCGCCTGCAGGTGATGATGAACATGGTGATGTCGGTCATCAGCCAGGACCAGGACCTTACCGTGGAAGAGGCCTCCGAACTGGTGGCCAACACCAAGCGCGCCGCGCTGGCCATGTTCCCGGACAAGGAGTTCGCCTACGACATCCTCTACAAACCGCGGCTGCAGCGACTGATGGCGGAACGCTTCCGCATGCAATGAAGAAGGCTACTTGCTGATGCTCGTCAGGTAAATTGTCAGGGTCCCCCAGAATAGTTTGGCGCGCATCTGCACCGGCAGATGTCGAGCGTCGTCGCTGTACCAAATCCAGATTCGTCCGCGATTTTTCAGAATTCCGGAGTCACCCTCCGGCCCCACACGAATGGTTTGAAACGTTCCGGCGGGAGTTTTTACCTGTTCCTTGCCTTCCACATGTGCCTGTACGGTTACGGTCTTGCCTCCGTCATTCAGAGGAAACGTGTAGTTGGCGCCCTGCAGCAACGGGAGGCTGCCGACATAAAAAATTCCCGACAGCACGTCGGTCACGCAGCCCGGAATATCGTTCTCGGTTCTCTTCTGCTGATTGTCTTTCAGATTGCGCTCTTCGAGGATGGCCTTGCCGCGCGCGTAGTCGTACGAGATTACGGTTTCGCGCCGGTGCGAGCCCTCCTCGCTGTGCTTCAACAGCTTGTACGAGCACAGGCTCTTGGCGTCGAAGTAGGAATTAAAGCGGTCTTGCACGCGATAGAGCAGCGCGACCACGCCGCTGGAGTCGGCGGTCGCGGATACGTGTTCCTGCGATCCTGCTCCCTCGATGCGCACGGTCGCTACTCCCGCGGTCCAGAAGCGCCACTCCCCGTCATAATGCAACGTCTGTCCATGGGGGAACTGGTAGCCGGTACGTAAGGGCTCGATGTGCGCTGACGCGCCAATTTTTGTTTCTTGCGGCGGCTGCGCGCCGGCATGTGTCGCTTGCGCACCGGGAACGGCCGGCGCACTGAGTCCGAGCGCTACTGCAACTGCCAACACGATTGCGAGAGCGGCACTGCTGCGTATAGTCAGATTCACCTTCACCCGTGGAACCACAGGATCTTCGCTACCAGTGCCGCCAGCATAACAGCAGCGCCCAGCAGGGCATTGTACTCGCGATGTTGCCAATATAGCTCGCGCGAGAAGCCGTCCATGATTTGACGGAACAGCAACGTGCGGGGAAGCAGACTGGGCACATGGCGCGCGTAGTCGTCGTAGGAGGGAAATTGTTTTCGCAAGAATGTTTCCTCGGCACGAATGACCGGCACGTAGATAAGCGCGAACATGATCAGGATTGCGATCGCCACCCATACGTCGCGAGCGGCGACGGCAAAGCCAATCGCGATGACGATCGATCCCAGGTAGAGAGGGTTGCGCACATAGGCGTAAGGCCCGGTCATCGTCAGTTCCCGGTTCTTCTTCACCTGCCCCGAGGCGACGGCGCGAAGCACAATACCCAGCGACGCGATGAGAGCACCAAGGATCAGGATCCTCCAGGTTGGTCTGGCGCGCCAGAAGTAAAAAATCGCAAACCCAAATCCCATCGGCACTCGGATGCGGCGGGCCACACGGCTCCACGTGATATTCGACCTTGCCGCTTGAGGATCAGCCATGCTGCTCCCCGAGCAACTGGTCAGCCGCATCCATCACCGCTTGCGGCTCGATCGAAACTAACCCCTCATCGCGACGGTGGGTGTGCGCGGTGCTATACACGCTCTCAGGACTGCGCAGGACCACGTTAGTTGTGCCGAAAGGACCATTGCGCTCCGGTCGGGTAGGGCCGAACAACGCAACCACTGGAACGCGTAATGCCGCCGCCAGGTGCATGGGGCCGGTATCCCCACCCACGAAAAGGCGGGCTCGCCGCGTCAGCGCGATCAATTCTCCCACCGAACATTTCAGCGGGACGGCCACTTCGCCGCTGGACTCACGAACTGCTTCGGCCAGCGCTTCTTCTCCCGGACCATGGTTCACCAGTACCTCCATGCCCCGGTCCGCCAATGCGCGAGCCACCGCGCCGAACGACGCCGCAGGCCAGCACTTTGCTCCCCAACCCGCGCCGGGGTTGAGGATTGCCAGCGGCCTGCCGCCCAACATTTCGGACTGCCGATCGGCCCAGGCCTCTGTGGCGGGATCAACCGGGAAGGGCGGCTGAACGTATTCCAGCGATTGGCCTGCCAACACAGAGGCTAGCGACAGCGCATGCTCGATCACGTGAGACCCTCGCACGTCAACCGCATGGGTGTAGAACATGCGCGCCGGGCCCTCGCGCGGCTGCGACGACCCGATGCGAATCGCGGCGCCTGTGGAACGTGCTGCCAGCGCCGAGCGTATCGCCCCCTGTAGGTCGAGCGCGACTTCGTACTTCCTTGCGCGCACTTCGCGCCGGCACGACCGGATTTCGCGCCACGTCTCATCGGACAACAGCGCCTTGCGCCAACTGGAGAACCTGGCCACATGTACCCAGTCGGCCAGCGGCTTGCGTTCCGAGCGCGCAGCCAATCGCTCCGAATCTCGTGCACACAGTAACTCTGCCCAGCGCTCTTCCACCAGCCAGCCGATTTGCAGATCCGGCTTGGCACGGCGCAAGGCGGCGATGGCGGGCATGCCGTGAATGATGTCGCCCATTGCGCTGAGTCGCACCACCAGGAGCCGGTCCGTCGCGGCGATGGCGGAGCGGTGTTCCGTGGGCATGGAACTCTGCTCCTCCGGCGATACGGGAGTGCTCACCGTCGGCCAGGTCCTCCACTCCAGGATCGCAGCCGTGCAAGGAAGTCAGTAGTGGAATGGTCTTTGGGGTCGCCAACAATTTCGACCCGTCCGCCATACGCCAGGACCTCGTCACGCTCGGGGACATTCTCCCGCGTGTAGTCGGTGCCCTTGGCCTGCACGTCGGGACGAATCTCGCGAATCAGGGCGCGTACGTCAGGCTCGTCAAAGAGAACCACGGCGTCCACGTCAGCCAGGGCGGCAATGATCTCCGCGCGCTCCGTGGCCGGCATCAGCGGGCGGCCCGCTCCCTTGAGCCGGGAGACGCTTTGGTCCGAATTCATTGCCACCACCAGCTTTCCGCCCAGCAACTTCGCGCCGCGCAGATAGCGGATGTGCCCAACATGCAAAAGGTCGAAGCAGCCATTGGCCAGCACGATCGGCTCGCCGCTGCGGCGCCACTCTGCCACGCGGTCACGCAAAGCATCGCGCGAAAGGATTTTTTGTGCGCAGTCGTTCACGAAGATGTAGTTGCCGAATACTGGTCGATGGCGGCCAGTAATTCCTGATTCGACACCGTTGCCGTGCCCCGCTTCATCGCCACGATACCGCCGGCGAAATTTGCCAGCCGAGTAGCCGAAGCCGTATCGGCTCCGGCTGCGAGCGCTGCGGTGAAGGTCGCGATTACGGTATCTCCGGCTCCAGTCACATCCACCACCTGGTCGGAGCCATGTATGGGTACGACCAGCGGCGGCGCGTCTTTCTCGAAAGCGACCATGCCATCGCGGCCGCGAGTGATCACCAGCGACTCCAGTGCCATCTCCTTCATCAGCCGCTCGCCGGCGCAGAAGAGTTTCTGGTTGTCATGGCCAATCTTAATGCCCAACGCCTCTTCCACCTCCGGCTCGTTGGGCGTGGCCGCGGTAACACCCTCGAAGTCGAGCATGCGATAGCGCGAGTCGAGAGTGACCGGCTGGTTCGCCAGGCAGCGGTTCGACTTGATGAAGTTGAGCAGCCTCGGTGAGGCCGCACCGTATCCGTAGTCGGAAATCAGAAATGCATCGGACGCGGTCGCGTATTCCCGCGCCGCGTTCACCAGGTTCAACAGCACGGGATGCAATTCGTCCAGCGGTTCCGGTTCGCGGTCCACGCGGACCACCTGCTGCCGGCTGGTGTGCGACATGCCCGCAAGGATGCGGCTTTTGGTGGGGGTGGTATGGTGCTTCAGCCGCTCGACCCCGCTGGTGGAAATCTTCTTCTCGTGCAGACACTCCAGCAGCAAGCTGCCCGCCTCGTCGTCGCCCACCACTCCGACGGGCAGAACATTGACGCCCAGGGAAGCCAGGTTCATTACCGCATTGCCGCCGCCGCCGGGAACGACGGTCCGCTCGCGATGCTTCAGGATCAGCACCGGCGCCTCGCGTGACACCCGCGCGATCTCGCCAAAGATGAATTCGTCGGCGACCAAATCGGCGAGTACGGTGACCGAGACGTCGCTGAACGACTGGACGATCTTCTTCCAGCGCTCCGTATCTTTTAGGTGTCTAGTCATGAACTCAAATGAACGCCCGGTGCTTAACCTGGATTATCCATGAGCACATTGCGCATGGAAGGGGCACGGCTTCAGCCGTGCCGTGAGCTACTGTCATTATGGTGGCTTTAGCCACTGAGGGATTTCGGTGTTGAGGCGAAGCCCGATTTCCCTCAGGGGCTGAAGCCCAACTCTCCACGCACACGTGGCGGCACGGCTGAACAGGCTGCGGAAAAAAGAACCAAAGTAGTAATTTCGGGCGTTTCTTGACTCAAAAGTCGCTCGTAAGTTGTTGAATCATCGTTGCGCAAAATGCCGAGTTTACTTGTTTGAGTCTTTTTTCCGCAGCCTGTGAAGCCGTGCCCCTTCAAAGCTTGCTTCAGTTACCGAAACAGATGAATAATCCAGGTTAATTCGAGCGACCGGGCGCGGAGCAACTGTTGATTGTCTCACGCGGGCCTCCGCTTCCGCTCGCGAACCGTGGCTAGTATGAACTCCAGGACGGCTGGCGCATTGTGCAACCGCATCCTCACCGGAACAACGTGGACCGGTTGGAGCGCTTCCAGATGCCCGGCAAGATTGACCGCGTCTTTCTCCGTGGTAACGAATTCCGCCGCGCCACGCTGCTGGCGCAGTCGCAGCAGTTGGCGGACATCCTCAGCCGAATACCGATGATGATCGCGAAAGCTGCGGGTGCCGGTCAGCATGACCCCCGCCGCTTGCAACTGGGCAATAAAGTTTTGTGGACGCGCAATGCCGCAGAACGCCAGGCATGGCTCCTTCGTCTGGGGAGCGACCACACCGCGGGTCACTCTCCACACCTGCTGGGACCCGAGCCGCAGTCCATCTCCCGGCATGTCATTAGTCAGCACGACGGCATCGGCGCGCCTCAACGAAGAGAGCGGCTCGCGCATCCTGCCGATTGGCAGCAACGAATCTCGCGCGTCACTGGACGTGAGCAGCACGATGTCAAAGTCGCGCGCCAGTCGGCGATGCTGGAAGCCATCGTCGAGCAAGTGCAACAGTGGACCAAATCTCTCCTCACTCAATTGCCCGGCAGCGTGGCGGTCCTCGCCGACGATGACGGGTACTCCCAGCTTTCGCGCGATCAGTAGAGGCTCGTCGCCATACTCGCGCGGGGACCCCAGAGGATCGACCGGTGCCACCCCCTTCGTTATGCGCCGGTAGCCGCGCGAGAGGACATCGAAAAAAATGCCACGCTCTTTCAGCAGTTCGCCCAGCAAGATAAGGAACGGCGTCTTGCCCGAACCGCCTACCGTGAGATTGCCGATACTCACCACCGGGCCTTGCAGGTGGGCGAGGACCAGCGCCCTGTGGTCGTAGAGTTCATTGCGCGCGCGCACGGCCGCACCGTAGAGTGCCGCGAGCGGATTCACGCGCGCCGCTCCGAGGTGATTTCCGCTCGGCTCAACGCGTCCTGCGCCGCTAACAACTCCAGCAGCGCGCTCACCGTCCGCCCGGTTGCACCCCGCTGCGAGCCCATGACCTCCAAAGCTCGACGGCCGAGCGCGGCACGTTCCCCGTGGTTCCCCAGCAATTGCAGCACGGTCGCGGTCAACGACTGTGGAGTGATCACGCGCAAAGCATCAGCTTTGCGGAAGACCTCTACGATGTCGCGGAAGTTCTCCGTGGACGGCCCAACCAGGATCGGCGTTCCAAACTGAGCGGCTTCCAGCACATTGTGTCCGCCCCGCGATACCAGACTTCCGCCGACAAACGCCACATCGGCAAACTCATACAGGCTGGCCAACTCGCCAATGCTGTCGAGCAGGAAAACGCCTCCCGCGATTGGCCTCTCTTCCTTCCATTCCGAGCGTCTCTGGTAACGCAGGCCGGATAATTCCAGCAGCGACGCAACCGCATCGAACCGCTCGGGATGCCGCGGCCCCAGCAGCAACACCGCGTTGGGATAGCGCGCCAGCACCTGCCGGAACATCTCCAATAGCATTGCCTCTTCGCCATCGAGGGTGCTGCCCGCCACCAGCAACGGACCGGCCTCTTCACTCTCCATGGCGGCGAATGACGCTGCAATCGCTGGCCTGACCGGAGGTTTCACTTCGAACTTCAGATTTCCGCTCACCTGCACCCGCTCCGCAAGCGCTCCCATCTGGATCAGCCGGCGTGCGTCTTCTTCGCTTTGTGCCAGGAAGAGTTGCACATTTTCCATTACGCGCCGAAGCAGCTTCTGGAACCGCATGTACCCGGGCAGTGAGCGGTCAGAAACGCGCGCATTTACCACGGCCACCGCCGTGCCCGAGAGCCGCGCCCAACGCAGCAGGTTGGGCCAGAATTCACTTTCCGCCAGCACCAGCAGCTTCGGATGCAGCGCCTGCAAATACGCATGCACGGCAAAGGGCAGATCGACGGGAAAATAAAAAACATTGCTTTCGCCGAAGCGCTCGCGGGCCAGGTTCTGGCCGGTGTCCGTTGTGGTTGAAACGACGATGCGCCAACCCGGCAACTGCGTCTTCAGCTCGTCGATGACCCGTGTTATCGCCAGCACCTCGCCCACTGAGACCGCGTGGATCCAAATGGTGTTAGCCGCGGCCTGGTTAGAGAGACGATCGGGAACCTTGCCTAGGCGCTCGCCCAACCCGGCGCGGTACTTGCCGTGGCGCAGCATCTCCAGCAGCCACCAGGGCGCGCTGCCTACCAGCGCGACTAGCAGGAGAATGCTGTACAGGGAATACACGCTGCGATTGTAATTGCGCCAGAACCATGATCCAAACGGCAGCCCAGTTGAGCGCAGCCCTCCGATAGCGGATAATCCCGCTATGCCCTCCCGACATCGCGTTTTGTTCTGGATCGCCACCCTGACCATCGTGTTCTCATCCGTGGCACTTTGGGCCTCCAAAGACTTCGTTCCTCCGAGGCCCAGCGACGCAACCGCCTATCCCTGCAAGGACGCACACCCTAACGAACACGTCACCGCTGCCGTGGATGTGTACAACACTTCTCCGAAGGCTGACATCTTTATTACGCACTTCAGCGACGAGGGAATTCTGCCCGTGTTCCTGGTCATCACCAACGACGGTGACCAGCCGATCTCCGTGAATAACATGCGAGCGGAGCTGGTAACGGGCCGCCGTAACAAGCTCGAAGGGCTCGACGTGGACGACGTCTTCCGCCGCGTGGCCCACATCAAGGGGAACAGCACCAATCCCAATCCGCACGTTGGTCCTATCCCGCTTCCCGGAGGAGTCAAGAACAAGAAGGCGCAACAGCAGTACGAGGAACTGACCCGCGCGAAATTCACGGCTGCGGCGGTCGAGCCGCATTCCACTCAGTCGGGCTTTCTGTTCTTCGACGTGCAGGGCGTGGGCCAACCGGTGGACGGTGCGCACATCTATCTCACCGGAGTCCGCGACAGTAACGGCAACGAGTTGATGTACTTCGAGATTCCGCTGGTTCCGTCGAATGCGGCGGCGCCGGGCGGGCAATGAGAAGCGTTATGCGCATGTATAACCCGCCCCATCCCGGACTGGTGCTACGGCAGTATCTAGGCAGTCTAGCCGTGTCAGAGGCAGCGGCGCATCTGGGGGTCTCGCGAGTGACTTTGTCGCGGGTGCTGAATGGCCGAGCGGGGATCTCGGCCGACTTGGCATTGCGACTCGCCGATGCGCTTGGCACTACTCCCGAGCTCTGGGCGGGCGTGCAATCTCAGTACGATCTCTGGGTGGCATCGCGCCGGCGGCGGTTGTGCGTGTCCGCCTAAACGGGAGATTCGCCGGAAGAAGGCTCGACGGGAAGGAAAAGTGATATCAACTTGGTCCGAGATTTGCGAACAGATTCAAACTATCCAGGATGAGGCGAGAAGAGAGGGTAGTCCGCTGTGGTATCGCGGGCAGAGCTTGGCCAGTTGGTCCGTTAAATCGACCATTCATCGCCGTGTTGATTCAAATCTTCAGGCGCTCCAGCAGACTCTCTGCGAAGAGGAAAAAATCAAACTCATGCGATCAATGTCCCAGACTCTATTTCATAAGTTCAAGAGTCGTGGCTGGCCATTGCTGAATCCGGAAGAACGGTCGATGTGGGGAATTGTTTTTGCAATGCAGCACTATGGGGTTGCCACACGATTGGTAGATTGGACAGAAAACTTCGTGTGCGCTCTCTACTTCGCGCAGCGGCAGAGAAAGCAGCCGGAGGACGCTGCAATTTTCATTTTGGAGCCGCAAAGGCTCAATCGGCAAACCATCGGTCGAGAGGGGTTAGTCTCGCTAGGCGAGGAGGTCAACCTCCCAATGAGCGTGGACACGCACTCGTATCATCCCGCTATCACCCGTACTGGAGAGGCAGCAGGCGACATCGAAACATTGGCAGTTGCTCCAGTGCTTACCAATGCAAGAATGCTCGCCCAACGCTCTACGTTTACTTTAAGCGGGGCATCATTTGAGCCACTGGAGGCGAGATATCCGAATTGCATCAAGAAAATCGTGTTGCCCGCCAGTGCCTTTGACGACACGCAGCGGTTCCTTGCAATGGCGGCGCAGAGTCACTTTGGTTATTTCCCCGACTTGGACGGCTTACGACAGGAACTAATGGATAGTGTCGACGCCCTGCATTGGGCGCTCTGGTAGTGTCCTAATCCTTTCGACTTCGCCCACACCCACATCATCGCTCCACCGGTCGTAGATATTGGCGTGTCTGGGCAACCTCTCGGTCCATTTCATATAATCGACAGATGGTCACCACGCCGGACGCCCCTGTCGCAGCGCAGTCCAAGTACGAGCCGGTCATCGGGCTGGAAGTCCACGTCCAGTTGCTGACCCGCACCAAGATCTTCTGCGGCTGCTCGACCCAGTTTGGCGATCCGCCAAATACCAATGTCTGCCCGGTGTGTCTGGGCTTGCCCGGTCCGTTGCCGGTGTTGAACCAGCGGGCGGTTGAGTTTGCCGTGCTGGCCGCCACGGCGCTCAACTGCAAAATCAACGAGACGTCCATCTTCGCGCGCAAGAACTATTTCTATCCCGACCTGCCGAAGGGCTACCAGATTTCGCAGTACGACAAGCCGCTCGCCGAACATGGCTACATCGAAATCAAAAGCGCGACCGGTCCCAAGAGAATCGGCATCACCCGCGTGCATCTGGAAGAAGACGCCGGCAAGAGCCTCCACGATGGCCTTCCCGACAGCGGCGAGTGGACCTCGATTGACCTGAACCGCTCCGGCGTACCGCTGATTGAGATCGTCAGCGAGCCCGATATCGCGTCGCCCGACGAAGCCCACGAATACCTCACGCGGCTGAAGGAGATCATCCTCTACACTGGCGTCAGCGATTGCAATATGGAAGAAGGCTCGCTGCGCTGCGACGCGAATGTCAGCATCCGGCCGCGCGGCGAAACCAAGTTCGGCACCAAGGCGGAAGTGAAGAACGTAAACTCCTTCCGTTTTGTTCGCCACGCGCTGGAATACGAGATCGAGCGCCACCAGCAGGTGCTCGAGTCCGGCGGCAAAATTGTGCAGGAGACGCGCCTCTACAATCCCGCTGAGGGTAAGACCTACAGCATGCGCTCCAAGGAGCAGGCGCACGATTATCGCTATTTCCCCGAGCCTGACCTGCTGCCGCTGGTGGTGGACGAGACGTGGCGCAAACAGATCACGGACACGTTGCCCGAACTGCCCGCGGCCCGGCGCGCGCGCATGGTTGTGGAATATGGCATCACCGAGTACGACGCGACCACGCTGACCGGCACTCGCTCGCTGGCCGATCAGTTTGAAGAGGCCGCGAAGGCCGCAAAGAATCCCAAACGCGTCTCCAACCTGGTGCAGAGCGAGTTGCTTGGCCGTCTGAAAGCCGCAGGGCTGGAAATCGAGCAGTCGCCGATTTCGATGAAGGGCGTTGCCATGTCGGCTGACTTGGTCGAGAGCGGCGCCATCAGCGGCAAGATGCTCAAAGAGCTCTATGATCTGGCTTTCGAGCGCGGCGAGGATTTTCCTACTGTGTTCGAGAAGGAAAAGCCCCAGCAGCTTACCGATACTGCCGCCATCGAGAAGATCATCGACGAGGTGATCGCTGCCAATCCCCGGCAACTGGAGCAGTACCGTGCAGGCAAGAAGACCGTGATCGGCTTCTTTGTCGGTCAGGTCATGAAGGCGTCCAAGGGACAGGCCAATCCGGCGCTCGTCAACGAACTTCTGGCCAAGAAGCTGGAATAGTCCAGCGCTAGCCACCAACGTTATTTTGGCTGTTCCAGCGGCACCGATACATGTTCGTGCGCGATGATCCAGTGCCCGCCCTGCTTCTCGAAGATCGCCGTCCACCTTGCCTGAATCTGAGGTACGGAATCAGGACAGCAACGGATTGAACTGCGCGGGATTTGTTACCCTGTTAGCTTCCATGAGAGTACAGCTTTATTGGCTTATCGGGAGTTTGCTTCTGATCGCGGCGTTCTCCGGGTGTGGAACTCCCGGCGCGCCGCAACCCCCGTCGTTGCAACTGGCGCGTCCGGTTGACGACTTGACCGCCTCCCGCAAGGGCAACCGCGTCGAGCTGGACTGGACGTTGCAGCGCAAAAATACCGACCGGACGCTGGTCAAGCACCTGCCCGCAATCCGCATCTGCCGTCGCGAAGGCACTGGATTAATGAGTACCTGTGCCGTGGTGGCCGATGTTCCTCCGCCTAAGCCCCAGCCGCAGCCGAAAAAGAAGCAGGAAGAGGACCCGGCAATTCGGATGCACTACGTGGATTCGCTACCGCCGCAGTTGGGACAAGAGAATCCTGCGGACTTCGTCACCTATGCGGTGGAAGAGATCAACTCTCACGGACGCAGTGCCGGGCTCTCCAATCAAGTTCCGATTCCGGTGGCTCCCACCATCCCTGCGCCCGACGATTTGTTGGCCCAGGTCAGCGGAGAAGGCGTGGGCATCTCCTGGACCGGCCCCGCTCCACCTGCGGCGCCCGCTGGTCTGAGCTACCGCTATCGCGTCATGCGAAAGCCAGTTGGCGCTCCCGTTTATGTCGTGTTAGCCGATGTAGAACCCACGGCCACTGGATCGTATCTTGACAAAACTTTTGGATGGGAGACGAAGTACGAATATCGCATCACGACGCTCACGCAGGTCGGTTCGCATGGCATCAACACCGCAGTCGAAGGCGATGATTCACAATCGGTCGAGGTCTTCACGCGTGACATTTATCCGCCGGCCCAGCCCGCCGGACTGCAAGCGGTTTTCTCCAGCGTGGGCCAGAAGCCATTCATCGACCTTACCTGGGCCCCGAATTTGGAGAACGATCTTGCGGGCTACAACGTCTTCCGGCGAGTCGAGAACGCGCAGTTTGAAAAGCTTAACAAGGAATTGGTTTCGGGCTCTTCATTCCGTGACGACAATGTCGAGACCGGCAGGAAATATATTTACTCCGTTTCTGCCGTGGATCTGCGGGGCAATGAGAGTCAACGCTCCGCCGAGGCCAGTGAAACAGTCCCTGACAAGTAAGCATTCATCGAGGTTCCATGTTTTACTGCCGCTTTCAATACCAGAATTTCAACCGCTATGGTCTCATCGAGAACGTGCGCGGCGTCGAGACGATCACTCGCACAAGGGCGACCGCTCCGGGTTCCTGGTCTGACTTTGAGGGCGCTGACCGCATCGATCTGCCTCTCAGCGAAGGGCGCTTGCTGTCTCCGGTGGAACCGTCGAAAGTGGTTTGCATCGGCCGCAATTATCTCGAACACGCGAAAGAATTGAACCATCCAATTCCCACGGAGCCGTTGATCTTTCTCAAGCCGCCCTCTTCGGTCATCGCCACCGGCGACGCCATCCGCCGGCCCAACATGCTTTCGCAACGCGAGGACCACGAGGGGGAGCTGGGAGTCGTGATCGGCCAGCGCTGCTACCGCTTGCGCGAAGGGGATGACGTGCGCCCTTACATACTTGGCTACACGTGCGTGAATGACGTGACCGCGCGCGACCTGCAGGAAAAAGATGGTCAGTGGACCCGGGCCAAGGGGTTCGACACCTTTTGTCCTGTCGGCCCGGTGGTGGCGGAGAGCCTCGATCCCTGGAAAGGAATAGGCGTTCAAACCCGCGTGAATGGCCAACTGCGGCAGAATGGGACGACGGTGGACTTCCTCTTCCCGCTCGACGTACTCATTCACTTCATCTCGCAGGTCATGACTTTGGAAGCCGGAGACCTGATTGCCACAGGAACTCCTGCGGGCGTGGGTCCGCTGCAACCCGGCGACTCCGTCGAAGTTGCCGTGGAAGGCGTCGGTACGCTGAAGAATCCCGTGCTCAACCTCGAATAGGGAGTTCCACGCTCCGTGCAGCGCCGCCCCCGGTACGATTCTGCCGCGCGCGAGGTGCAATCGGGGTCACAGCCCACACAAACTCATAACCGTGGCGATTTTTCGATTCCCTTGTAGCATCCGATGCGTTTATCTTGAGGGCAAGAGTCAGCGAAAGTTTCGCGGCCCAGCCATGAATGCACTCCGCCTGTATCCGGTCCTCGCCTTCGGAGCCACTGCCGCCATCGTAGGTTATGCCCTCCTCTCACGGCGGAACAAGAAGTCAGCTCAGCAACTTGAATGCGAGCGCAGGACCCAGATCACCTTGGGTGGCCGCATTATCGATGGCAACGTCATCGATGTACTGGAACTGGAGGAGAGTGAATCCGGCCAGCAGATGACTCTCTTGATCTACAAATACGATGTCGCCGGCGTGACCTACGAGGCATCGCAGGATGTGACCCATCTGCGCCAGTTCATTGACTTGGACTCTTGCCGCCTGGGTTTGCCGGCTTCTGTCAAGTATGACCCCCACAATCCAGGAGATTCGGTGGTTATTTCCGAAACCTGGTCTGGACTGCGCAAGTCGCCCATTCGCGTGCCCGCCCGCGCCGCTACTAAGTCCAGTACTTTCGTGTAACTTTTCGGTCCTCCACAGCGTCTGTCTATAAGGGGGATCCCTGATGCAGGGGCACCTTCGTAACCCGGAGCCCTCCACGCTCGAATTGCTACAATAGAGGTCTATGCATAGCCTGCCGTTACCAATCGCCGCTTTCGTGGCGGGATTGCTGTCGTTTTTATCGCCTTGCGTGCTTCCGCTCGTACCGGGCTATGTGTCGCTGATCTCGGGGGCCACCGTCGAGGATCTGCAATCGTCGGACCGGCGCATGCTCCGGACCGTGATGCTGCACTCCGTTACCTTCGTGCTAGGGTTCAGCGTGGTCTTCATTGCCCTAGGCGCGGTTGCGACCACGGTCGGACAATTCGCCAACGAGTACCACGCTCTGTTGACGAAAATTGCCGGCATTATTGTTATCATTTTTGGACTGCACCTGACCGGTCTGCTGAAGATCAAGGCGCTTTACGCCGATAAGCGCCTGCACAACGTGAAGGGCAGTTCCAGCGTGATGGGTTCCTTCCTGGTTGGCTTTGCTTTTGCTTTCGGATGGACGCCGTGCATCGGTCCCATCCTCGCCGCCATCCTGCTGTTGGCGGAGACCCAGGACACGGTGCTGAAAGGAATCTTGCTGCTGGCCGTCTATTCGCTCGGCCTAGCCGTACCCTTTCTGCTGACCTCCTTGGGAGTGGACCGCTTTTTGGCGTTCTATGGGCGCTTCCGCCCTCACCTGCATACCGTCGAAGTCATCAGCGGCGTGCTCCTGATTGCTGTGGGTGTGCTTATCTTTGTGAATCATTTGAAATGGCTGTCCGGCTATCTTTCGTTCCTCAACCGGTTTGCGTTGTAAAGGTGCTCTTTGTGAAACGTAATGCCCTGGTGTTCGTGGTTCTGGTGGGCGCCATCATTGGGATGCTCGCTGCCGGCAAGTATCTCGATCGTGCCCGCAAGCATGGACCCCTCAAAATGGTAGGCGATGTTAAAGGGGTACAGGCGCCCGAT
>DATCCF010000066.1:0-18832 GCA_036511435.1 Terriglobales bacterium
ATCCACAGCCGTCTTGAGCGCGGCATAGCTGACGATGGGATCGGTGCCGTCGATTTCCGCAAAGTGGAAGTTGGGAAATCCCTTGACCAGCTTGCTGATGTTGCCGCCGGCCGTGCCCACTTCCACCGGCACCGAGATGGCGTACTCGTTATCTTCGATCAGATACAGCACCGGCAGCTTCAGGTTCGACGCGGTATTTAGCGACTCCCAGAACTCGCCTTCGCTGGTGGTGCCATCGCCGCAGGAGACATACACCACTTCGTCGCCGTGGAACTGCACGTCCTTGAACTGGCGATAATCGCCGCTGGCCTTCTCCGCAGCTTGGGGATAACGGCTGAAATACCGTCCCGCTTCGGCGCAGCCCACGGCTTGCAGGAACTGCGTTCCCGTCGGCGAAGACTGGGTCACGATGTTCAACTTCTTGTGTCCCCAGTGCGAGGGCATCTGCCGCCCGCCGGAGTTGGGATCGTCGGCCGCGCCCACGGCTTCCAACAGTTGCTCGTAAGGCGTCATGCCCAGGGTGAGGCAGAGCGCGCGGTCGCGATAGTAGGGATAGAACCAGTCATAGCCGGGGCGCAGCACCATTCCGGCAGCCACCAGCAGCGCTTCGTGCCCCGCGCCTGAGATCTGGAAGAAGATCTTTTGCTGGCGCTTGAGCAGGATCTCGCGATCGTCGATCCGGCGCGACATGTACATCAGCCGGTAGATGTCGACCAGTTGCTGGCTGGTGAGCCCTTCATATTTCTCGCTGGGAGCAGTCTGCGCTACCGCAGGTTTAGGCTCTGCTTTTGTGGTGGCCATCCATTACCTCAGGTGTAAGATGCAAACCCCGGACACGGCGAAGAACGTCCCATCATTGTAAATGTTCGCCAGTGTTTCTTGAATTCTTGGTTATGGGCTAAAGTCTTTGGCCGAATACCGAGTTGTCATCACGAGCGAAGGGAGGGATCTGCTTCTAATGCCTTTCCTCAAGCCGCGGAGGAAAGCAGATGCCTCGCTGCGCTCGTCATGACAAGTCCAAAAGAATGTCCCATGGCTATACTGGAAGGGAATGATACGCACGATTCGCCCACTTCCGGTCAAGAAAATCAAGCTCATCATCTTCGATCTCGATGGCACCCTGATCGATTCCGAGCTCGACCTGGCCACCGCGGTCAACGCCATGTTGCGCCACTACGGCCGCAAGGAACTGCCCATCGAGGTGATTGGCACCTACATCGGCGATGGCGCGCCCATGCTGATTCGCCGTGCCCTCGGCGATCCCGCCCACAGTGAGTTCCTGCAGGAGGCGCTCAACTATTTTCTGCTCTACTATCGCGAACACAAGCTCGACAACACGCGCGTCTACGAAGGGATCGGCGAGGCGCTACAGCAGGCCAGCAAGGGCGATGGAGTACCGCGCAAGCTGGCGGTGCTTACCAATAAGCCGGTGCGGGTGTCGCGCGACATTCTGGCCGGGCTGGGACTCGCCGATTTCTTCATGCAGGTTTACGGCGGCAACAGTTTCGAAACCAAGAAGCCCGATCCCCTCGGAGCCAACACCCTGATGCGTGAAGTGGGTGCGGCTGCCGACGAAACCGTGATGGTCGGCGACTCTGGGGTGGACGTGCTCACCGCCCGCAATGCAGGGTTGTGGAGCGTCGGCGTCACCTACGGATTTGCGCCGCTGACCTTGCAGCAAGTTCCTCCCGATGTGCTGGTGGATACTCCGGCGGAGTTGGCTCGTGCGTTAACCGTGAGCGAGATGGTGGAACAAGAGGAGCGGCGACGGAAATAAGAGGTGCGCCGGCTTCGATCGATCCACCCTGTTTCCCCCGTGCGTCGGCTGCTATCCTTTTACCCATGTCGCACCCCAGCAGCGATGGTTCGCCGTTTCAGGATGGCTTTGCCGCTATTTGGCACGAGCCGGCGCTGCTCGCGGCCGAACTCACTTGGCGCTGGTGCTTCGGATTTTCGGTGTGTGCTCTTGCTCTCATTTCCGATGCGTGGTTTCTCGACAGTCTCAAGGTCTCGGCCGCCGACGAATTTCTGCTCGGTACATTTCAACCGCAGTTGCTTTCCGGGGCCTTTCAACACATCCTTCGTGGCAGCCTCACGCGTTTGGTTCTGGAGCAATCCGTGCTTCTCCTCGGCGTGGCCCTACTGTGGTGCTTGGCTGCCACCGCGGGCCGAGCAGCCACGCTGCGGCGCCTGGTTGCGATGTTCAGCGTCGATGACGAACCGAGCGAGGTGACCTGGCAATTTTCGCCGATCTTTGTTCTGCATCTGCTGCGCGTGGCGTGGTCGTTGATCGCGGTCTCGGTTGCAATCGCGTGTTTGATAGTCGGTAGCGTCATGGCTGGAAACGGCCGCGCCATGCTGGCCGCGCTCATTTTGGTTTTCGGAATCGGGCTGGCATTCTGGTTCGGGTCCGCGCTGAATTGGTTCTTCGGGTTTGCGCCGCTCTTCTGCATTCGAAATGGCGCGTCGGCGATGGACGCTCTCGCGCAATCTGTGGACTTCGTCTCGCGCAGAGGTGGCCGGCTGTTCCGGTTGGGTCTGGGCTTTCTTCCGCTTCGCCTGGTATGGCTCGGGACGATGATGCTGGCGATGTTCGCGCCGCTGAGCTTGGCGCGGCATCTCGCAGCAGGCTGGGTGCTGCTCATCATGGCAGCGATCGCGTTGATCTATTTCGCGGGAGCTGACCTGCTGCATCTTGCCCGTCTGGGAGCCTACGCGTCGCTGGCGGAAGACGATGCGCATCCCGTGCCCGCCCCGGAGGCCAGCAATCCTCCCAATCCCGCGCTCGCGCCGGAACCCGACCACCCGGCGGAGATTGCGCCGGCGGTTTGATACGGCATGAAGAGGCTGCTGAAGAGTCCAACGGTCGGGTGGGGCGGGCCAGCCCCGCATCCAAGCTCTTTATTTTTGTCAGCCCGTGAGGGATCTGCGGTTTGCCGGTGCCGTCACGCCGCCGAGGACAAACGCAGATTCTTCGACTCCGCGCCCGCCCGACCCGCAAAAGAAGCGGGTCGGAAATACTTCGCGGGCGCTCCACTCAGGATGACAGCGTTAGGATCTGCCGAACCTTCAGCCATCACTTGTGCATGTGACTGCTGTCACTGCTCCCGTGCCAATACTGCGCGAACGTCATAGTAGGAGAGGTGTATGTTCCCCTCAGCTTCGCTGAGCGATCGCCTTCGGAGCGCGCGCCGCAGTGTGCGTCACGCCCTGCGCCTCTTCGTGTCCGTGCTAGCTCTCGTCCTGTTCCTCATTTTCTCCCCGAAATCCTACGGCCTCAGTGCCGACCCGACCGCCCCGAACGGCGGATTTTGGGGCGGCATCGTGGTTGGTTTTGTTCTGTTGCTCGTCGTGGCCGTCCTGGCAAGGACCCGGATCAAGGCGGCGGAACGGGAAGCTCTCCGGTCGAAGGAACTCGCCGATCATCGCGAATACGAGCGTAATGTGGCGCAACAGGAATTGTTGCATCGGCTGGAGGAAGAGCGCGAACTGGCCAAGGAGAAGATGCAGTTCGAGTCGCAACTCTCCGAGTATGAGAAGTACGCGTCTCTGGCCCAGCTCGCCTTGGGCGCGGCACACGAGATCAACAACCCGCTGCTGGGAATCCTGTCGCACCTGGAATTGGAGTGGAAGGACGCCAGCGGCGAACGCCGGGAAGAGATTGAGCAGTGCATTGAAGGTGCGAAGCGGATTTCGTTGGCGGTGCGCGGACTGCTGGACTATGCGCGTCCCGGGCCACTGATGCTCAGCAAGGTCAATCTCAGCCGGCTCGCCGCCGAGACCCTGAAGTTTCTCGAGCACCAACCCATGTTCCGGCAAATCGAATTGCAGAACTGCATCCCTCTAGACTTGCCCAACATCAGCGCCGATGCTAATCAGCTCTCGCAAATCCTGATGAACCTGCTGCTGAACGCCGCGCAGGCGACACCGCCGGGAGGGACGATCACGATCCTGGCCGACAAAGTTAAGTTCGCGGAGATGATTGAACTGCGCGTGCGCGACACGGGCAGTGGAATTCCTGCTGACATTCTGCCTCACGTCTTCGAGCCGTTCTTCACCACCAAACGCGGCAAAGGAACGGGTCTCGGACTGAGCATCACCCAAAGTTACGTGCGCAGCCACGGCGGAGATATCCAGGTCGAGAGCATTCCGAGCCTGGGCACTACCGTCCGCGTGACCCTGCCGATTCGCCAGGTTGGCACGGCCGTGCAGGTGACTGAAGAGGTCATCGCCTAGCCATGTCGTATTCCATACTCATTGTCGATGACGAAGCGCTCACGGTACGCACGATTGGGCGCGCTCTGGAGGGCGAGGGCTTCGAAGTTTTTCTGGCCATGAGCGGCGAGGAAGCGCTGACGACCATCTCCGAAGAGAAGCCTGACCTGGCATTGTTGGACGTCGTGCTGCCGGGCATCAACGGCATCGAAGTGTTGCGCCAGGCCAAGAAGCTTTCTCCGGCCACCATCATCGTGATGATGAGCGCCTATCACGTGGTGGACCGCGCCGTGGAAGCCATGAAGCTTGGCGCCTATGACTACCTCATCAAGCCATTTCACATCGCGGACATGGTCAACACCATCCGGCGTGCGACCGAGATGCTGGCGCTGCGCGTGCGCGTTCATGACACGGTACAGACCGCCAAGGGCCGTTACGATTTCGGGCGCGTGGTGACCCAGAGCCCGGCGATGCGTGAGATTCTCGAGATGGCGCGCCGGGCAGCGGAGAGCGACCACACCACCATCCTCATTCAAGGCGAGAGCGGAACCGGCAAGGAAGTGCTGGCCAAGGCCATCCACTACAACAGCTCGCGCGCCCAGGCGCCGCTCATCAGCCTGAATTGCGCCGCCCTGCCTGACACCTTGCTGGAAAGTGAACTGTTCGGCTACGAGCCGGGTGCTTTCACCGACGCGCGCCGGCGCAAAGAAGGACTGATCGAGAAAGCCTCCGGCGGCACGCTATTCCTCGACGAGATTGGCAACACCTCGTTCAGCTTGCAGGCGAAGTTGTTGCGCGTGCTGGAAGAGGGAACGTTCATGCGCCTTGGCGGAACCAAGCCGGTGCAAGTGGATGTCCGCATCATTACCGCGACCAACAAGGTCCTGAAGGAAGCGGTCAGCAAAGGCGAATTCCGCGAGGATTTGTATTACCGCTTGAACGTGCTGCCGCTGTTTATCCCGCCGTTACGCGAGCGCCGTGAAGACATTTTGCCGCTGGCGCTCGACATCATGCAGCACTTCAACCACGAGCTGAAGAAGAACTTCGTGGGCTTTACGCCTGCCGCCGCGGAGTTGCTACAGAAGTATCCCTGGCCGGGAAACATCCGCGAGTTGCGCAACGTGATCGAGCGCACCATGATCCTTTGCCAGGGCACGGAGATCGACGAAGAAAATTTGCCCGAGGAAGTTCGAGACTACCACGAGGAGCCTGCCCATGAGGAGATGTCGTCGTTCGAAGTCTCGCCCACGGGCGATCAGTTTGTCAGCTTGCGAGAGCTCGAAGACCGCTACATCCACGAAGTACTGAACGCCACCGGTCAAAACAAAACCCATGCCGCCCGTATCCTCGGCATCCACCCCACTTCGCTGTTGCGCCGCCTGAAGAAAACGCCGGAGCTGGTATAAAACCGCTGGCTTGTGCGGACCACTTGAACGCGGGCCTGAATTTGGATTATTGATCTGTTCCGCTAGCTTTGAAGGGGCACGGCTTCACAGGCTGCGGAAAAATGCTGTACAAAACCCAGGCAGGGTACTTCTTGGTGGGAGCCCCCGCATTTATGCGGGGGGAAGGAGCGCTTCAGCGCTCCGGAAAAGTCTTGACTTTGATCATGCGCTTTAGCGCTGGCCTCGGGAAATTCCGCGGCTAAAGCCCATTTCAAGAGTGAACTCTTTTCCGCTGGACTAAAGTCCAGCTTCCCCCTGCTGAAGCAGGGGGCTTCCACCAAGAAAACTTCCATAGACTTTTTCCGCAGCCTGTTCAGCCGTGCCGTTATGAGCGCGGAGAGTTGGGCTTCAGCCCCTGAGGGAAGTCGCCCTTCGCCTCAACACCGAAGTCCCTCAGTGGCTAAAGCCAACGCATAATGACAGCAGGTTACGGCACGGCTGAAGCCGTGCCCCTTCAAAGAGTGAGAAATCCGGGTGAAGGCCCGCTGGACCCAAGCTACAGCCACTCCGGAACTGCATCAGCAGCCTTTGCACTACTGCAAAATGCGACGCTACCCCTGCATAACGCAGGGGTTGAACGTTCCGCAATCGGCACCAAGCCGCTAACTCCTTTGCCACCGCGGCCCTTTTCGGGAATCAATTTGCATCGCACGTGCATTAGCGATGGTGGAGCACGATGCCGTGACGGTCTGCCATATTTCGTCGAAACTGACCAAGTGGGACCGAGCGGCTCGTGCTCCGCTCCGCCAAACCATGCAGCTCGGTAACATCCGGCGGGGCAGGTAAGGAGGCTTTATGTCGATCTTATTCGTCCTGCTTACGTTCCTTCTGATTCTTGCCGTCATGTATTTCCGTCGTCCGCAAGAGGCGGGGGCAACGCTGCAAGTGGCACCGGCGAAGAAGCTGAATGCGCCCGTGATGTTGAAGCGCGCCGGCTTCGATGTTCCCGAAGATTATGCCTTCCATCCTGGCCACACCTGGGTGATGGACGAAGGCCGGCAGAACGGTCGCGTCGGTATCGATGCTTTCGCCAGTAATCTGTTCGGCGAGATCGACTCCATCGAAATCGCCGATCTAAACCGCTGGGTGCGCCAGGGTCAGAAGCTGTGCACAGTGACTCGCGAAGGGCAGAGCATCGATCTTCTGTCGCCCGTCGAAGGCGTGCTGATCTCGGTCAATCACGAAGTTTTGAAGAACCCCAACCTCATCGTGGATGACCCTTACAAGAATGGCTGGCTGTGTGTGGTCAAGGCACCCGAGCTTTCCACCAACGTGAAGAACCTGCTGCGCGGGCCGATCGTTCCGGCATGGATGCAGAACAGCATGGCGCGTGTCGGTGCAATGTTGCAACAACTCAATCCCGCCCTGGCACAAGACGGCGGCCTGCCGATCAAGGGCCTGCTCTTTCAGGTGGATGCCAGTACGCAGCAACAATTGGCGAAAGAATTCTTCCTGACGTAGCGCTGATTGAAATAGAACAACGGAGAACCCATGGCAAAACAAAAAGCAATGCTCATCGATATCAAGCGCTGCATCGGATGCCTGAGCTGCGAGACCGCCTGCAAACAGCTCCACGGATTCAGCCCAGACCCTGAACCAACCCTCTCCGACACCGCCTTCACCGTGGTCGAGACGCGCGGCGGCAAGTTCGTGCGCAAAGTCTGTATGCACTGCGACGACCCCGCCTGCGCCTCGGTGTGCCCCGTCGGCGCCATCGGCAAAAGTCCGCTCGGTGCGGTGGTGTACAACGCCGACAAATGCATCGGCTGCCGTTATTGCATGCTAGCGTGCCCCTACCAGGTGCCGCGCTACCAGTGGACCAAGCTCGCGCCCTTCGTCAAGAAGTGCGATATGTGCTCGGACCGCATCAAGGCTGGCAAATCCACGGCCTGCGCGGAAGCTTGCCCGGTGCAAGCGACCATCTTTGGCGATCGCGATGACTTGATCGCCGAAGCCTGGAGCCGCATTCGCGGCGACTCGTCGTACGTTCCGCGGATCTACGGTCTCGAAGAACTCGGTGGAGGAAGCGTTCTGTTCGTCTTCGACGTTCCGTTCGAGAAGCTGGGATTCAAGCCGGCACCCACGGGCAATCAGCCCATGCCAACACTCACCGCCAGCGCGCTGGGCGACTCACCCAAAGTTGTGATCATGGGCGGCACCATTCTGTCGGCCTTGTATTGGGTCACACAGCGGCGCCGCGAAGTTGCGGTCGCTGAAGCCGAAGAGAAAGCCACCATCGACAGCATCAAAGGGGAAAGGAGCTAGCCATGATTGCGCGAATCAAATCGGAAATAACTTTATGGCGCGTCATTGTAGCCATCATACTTACTACCGGTCTGTATGCGACGTACGTTCGGTTTTTCGAGGGATTCCGGGCCAGCACCAATTTAAGCGACCAGATGCCCTGGGGATTGTGGGTTGGTCTGGGTACGCTCTGCGGCATCGGACTTTCCGCCGCCGGATTCGGCATTAGCGCCGCTGTTTACTTGCTGGGCATGGAGCGCTACCGGCCCATCTTGCGCGCCTCGATTCTGATTTCATTCCTCGGCTACATGACCGTCATGGTCGGATATCTGTACGAGATCGGTTTGCCGTGGCGCTTCTGGCACCCCATCGTGATGTGGAACCACCGCTCCGTCCTGTTCGATGTGTGTGTCTGCATCATGACCTACATGACGGTGCTGACCTTCGAGTTCGCTCCGGCGGTGATCGAAAAGCTGCCGTGGACGGCATTCCGCGAGACGATATTGCGCTATCACCACAAGATCCTGATCGCTGTCGTGTTGGCTGGCGTGCTGCTGTCCTCGATGCACCAATCTTACTTGGGCGGTCTCTATCTCATCGCGCGCGGCAGGATTCATCCCCTGTGGTATTCGCAGTACATGCACTCGTTGTTTTATCTTTCCGCCATTCCCGCGGGGCTGGCGCTGACCGTGATGGCCATCTACCTGTGCATGCGTTCGCTGAACGTGCGGATTGATTTCAGCATTCTCAGCGATTGCGGCCGGATGATCCAACTGTTGCTGATCGTGTATGCCTTCTTCAAACTCCTCGACCTGGTTTCGAACCAGGCGCTGGGCTATGCCTTCCAGCGCACCAGCGAAGCCGGATACTTCTGGCTCGAGGTGGCGCTGTTCCTGGCGATCCCCATCTTCCTCCTGAGCTTTCAGAGTGTGCGTTCGAATCCCGAGCGTCTGTACTGGACCTCTGCCATCGTGGTCGCCGGATTCATGGTTGACCGGCTGAACGTCTCGATCAACTCCTTACAGTCAGCCATGGGAACGCACTACGTGCCCAAGTGGACGGAGTTGGCGTCGAGCGTCCTGGTCATCGCCGCTGGCGTAATCGCTTTTCGGTATGCCGTGATTTACCTCGACATTCTCCCCAAGGCAACGACCAAGCCAGTGACTCGCTGGGTTTCCAACGCAGGTCTGCCGGCGCAAATGTGAGAAAGCAGTGGCTGGTGGATAGTGCCTAGTGCTAGGCATGTAATGGATCCTGAGGTGCCCCATCCAAGCCGGTTTTGCTTGGATGGGGATTTCTCGTTTAACTTCGCAACTTCCAAAAGGAGGATGAGGAAACCGGATCGCTGGCTCATGGATCGGCTACATGACACGTACAGAACTCCCGCCCAAGCAAAGGGAGCTTGGGTGGGGCACCCAGCCTAAAAAAACGTGCCCACCCAACACCGGTTACCCGAGCTCTGGAATTGCTTTAGGTCGCATCTTGGGTGTTTTCCGGTTGACGCCACCGCTCTCCGCAGGAATGGCACACCCATCTTTCGCGGCGAAGAGCGATCGGAAACCCCAGAGCATACGCGCTGACCCAGGCGACAGGCTGATTCAAGTCCTCAAAAGCGATATCCAGCGACTGACATTTCGGACAGCGCGGCTGCTCGTACGGTCCGACGCCTTCGACCTCGAACTCTTCGGGAATGGATTGCTCTAACAGATCCAGCGCCGCCTCAGCGTCTTCCTGCTTAACGCACAGCTTAATGCCACCGACCAGGTTCGAATAAAACCAGTCCATCCGAATCATGTTGTCGTCGACCAGGAAGGATTCGATTTCTGCCGAGTCCAACGCGCCTTTGGCGAGTAGGGCTTCGGGCAGATCTCGGAACTGGCGAATGCTAACCACGTCAGCTAATTCAACGGAATCAGGTTCCGCACCGACGCCTGTGTCCACCACGGCAGCTTCTCCGGGGCGCCTGCGAGCAAGCTCATCCGTTAAAGCTTGACGCGCCACATCGGTCAATTCGGCGGAATCCGCGGTAATGGCCTCCAACTCGCCATCTGCCATCCCGGCGTAAAGCTCGGTGATTCGCCGCCGTTCCTCTTCGGGATCTTGACGGTTCATGTTTAACGGCCTCATGGTCAGACATTAGGCTGCGGCATTTAAGGCTGTCTTTCCTCCCGCTACCGGCCCCGCGCCACGATCAGCGTCATATCATCCGCCTGCTCGCCTTGGCTGAACTCCTGCACCTCGCTGATGATGGCTTCGAGAATTTCGTCGGCGGACCGCTCCCGACCTTCGCGCGTGGCGTCGATGAGACGTTGTTCCCCGAACTCGTCTTGTTCGTTCGGTGAAGCTTCTGAAACCCCGTCGGTATAAATCACTAAAACATCGCCCACTGCTAGTTCAAGTTCGACCACCGAACAGTCCCACTCCTCGAACATCCCCAGGACGGTCGCTGTCGCTTCGAGCCGCTCGACGCTTCCGTTGGCTCTTGCAAGCAGCGGAGGATTGTGCCCGCAATTGACATAACGCAAGCGTCGCGTCTCGTCGTCGTAGACGGCAAAAAACGTTGTGGCGTAGTTGTTGTTCTCGGTGTTCTTGTAGAACAAGTGGTTCACGGAACGCATCAGGCGGGGAATGTCTTCCAGAGCCAGTGCATATTGGCCGCGCAGATTGGCCTGGAGATTGGCCATCAGCAATGCAGCCGACATTCCTTTCCCCGAGATGTCGGCCAGCACCAGGCCGAGGCGGCCCGAGCCGAGATCGAGAAAGTCGTAGTAGTCGCCTCCCACGGCGCGCGTCTGGATGCACTTGCCGGCGCAGTCCAGCGTCTTAAGCGATGGCGCCTGCTGCGGCAGAAGCCGGCTCTGTACCTGGCGCGCGATCTGCATTTCTTGCTCGCTGCGACGCTCCACCTCCATCGTCGCCGCCATCTTCTCGGCCAAGGTAATGCTTCGCATGGCGATACCAGCCTGGCTGGCCACCGAAGCCAGCAGACGTTTGTCGCTCGTGGAATACGGCTCTTCCGAAAGCCGCGGACCCAGCACGGCCACTCCTTGCAACTGGCCTTCGCTGGAGCCGCGAATCGGTACCAGGCACTCCGGTTGCAGAGGCTGCAATTGTGTTCCATGCATGGCTTCAGGAAGGAGCTCCAATGGCTCGCTACGGTCTGCCAGTTCGGCAATCCCGGCTGCGCTGGCGGAGAGTGTCATCGCCTCCGCTGGAGGATTCCCAGCGTATGCCTGCAATTGTCCGTTGCCGGCCTCGAGGAACACATACATCGAGGCCGGATGCAGCGCATCTTGAATTTGATCATGCAACAGTGCAGCCAATCCTTCGCGGCTACTGACGGTAAGGGTCTTCGCGGCCAGGTTCTCCAGAATCTGTTGTGCGTCGTACGAGCTGCGGAAGAAGGCGCGGTCCAGCCGGGTTCGCACCCGCCGATGCACTTGGGTCGCGCCGGAGATCAGCAGCACGCCGAAGGTTGCGCCCACCGGAATGGCGGCTTTTGACCCGGCGGAGAAAAGCCGGGAGAACGCCTGTGCCAACCAGAAGGTCGCCCCCACTGAAACCGCCAGAATCAGAAAAACAAATCCGCGCTCCACCACGAAATATCGGGCGCTCCTCTTGAGCAGAACCGGAATCTCCATCACCCGATGCTTCACCACCGCGTAGGCGAAGGAGAGAGGAAACAAGAAAAGCAGGATCACCTTAGCGAATTCTACCCAAAAGGGTTCTTGGATCCTTGCCAGTTGCGTAACCAGTCCGATCAGTACGGCAGGAGTAACTCCAATGATCGTTCCCCAGAGAATCACCTTAAGTTTCCGCCGGTCTTCTACGCTGGAAACGCTGAACACGTTCAACAGAAGTGAGGCCACACCCAAGAAGACGCTTCCGTAGCCGACTACCGTTCTTACGCTGTCCACCACTGGCATCCCCAACAAGGCGAGAACCGGAGGCATCGCTTCGAGCTCGCCGCTACGCATTCCTCCCAGGTCGAGGCAGGCCAGGACCACCAGCAGCACCCACTTCAGCCATGGAGCTTTCCGATCCACCGGAGAGCGCGTGGGAAAGACCGCGAAGAAGAAGTAGAAGAGCGGCGCCAGCAGGCTGCTGAAGACAGTCCGGTAGGCGTAGAGGAATTGCCGAAGAATGTCAGGGGCGCCAGCAAAGGCTTCCGGCTTGGGTGAAACGGCGATGAAGGCGGTAAACACGAGCGCTAGCAGCCAGGCGTTACGGTCCTCCACCCGAAGAAAGAGAACCACCATACCGACGACGAGGAACAACACGGGATACGAAGCTCGAATCTGCTCGGCCACCGTGTGTACGACAGTCACCCTATCGCCGGTGCCGCGCACGGCGCGGAACGCCACTCGAATCAGCAGCGGTTGCGGGTTCCCTGGCCGCTGGATGGTCAATAGTACGGAATCGCCAGGGAGCGCTCTCTGCCATGTCCGCACCCGAACGTCGGAGTCGTTGCCTTGGACGGTGGTGGCTGCCTGTCCATTGATGGCTCGAATTTGATCTTTCAACTTGAGCCCGGCTTTCTCCGCCGGGCTATCCCTGTATATGTTCTTGAGTTCGAGTCCCGACGGAGTGGGCCGTGTGTCAATCCCGATTTCGACTTGAATAGGCCGCCGAATGTAGTACATCCACGCAGCGCTGTACACGATGACGGTCACCGCAAGCAAGAGCGCCGCCGCAAAAAGCACCGGCCGGTATTTGTGCGATCGCGTGGCGGGGGTTGCCAGGACGGATTGAGCTACGGCTGCAGGCATGTCAGCGCGGGCTGCGCGCAAGGGTTAGTGTAGTCCATCCCGCAGGCCGGATTCTGCATCTCTGTTGAAGGTACGAGGAGGAAAATCGATGCCGGAGAAAGAAATATTGGAGCGGGCCCGCGAAGATGCACGCGAGGGAAAAGCGCCGAGCACCCAGGCCGGCGAATCGGCGAAGAAGGCGGCGAGGACCAAAGCAGCGGAGGGACGCCAGCAGGCGGGAAGCAAGCAGGCGGTCCGTAGGGCAGCGAAGAAACGGCAAGCGCGAGCGGCCTGGGGTGGGTTGTTTTGACCCGGTGGGGACTCCACCAACCCGATTCGGGGAGTTTCCGGTTGAATTCGGGAGCTCACCCTGGCGAAGTCTGTCAAACATCAAGGAACCGTCGTCGCAGTAGTGCGCCACTACGCGCATTGCGCGGGCCTGCATTCGTTGTGCACTCCCGCAAAGTTGTATTCCTCACGGTGCCGATTCGCCTCTGGCCTTGCGATTGCGAGTAAAATGAGAACATTCGCTTAAGGATGGCGTTGTCCACCGGATTCATCCGGCAGGAAATAATACAGGTAATCGATCTTCATGCCTCAAATTGGAAGTTTTGCGCTTCTGCTGGCCCTGGCGCTGGCGGCCTATTCGTTCATCGCGGGCTCGCTCGCGCTTTATCGCAAGGACGACCGCCTCGGCGAGACCGCGCGCCGTGCCGGCATCGCCTGCTGGGCGGCGGTCACGGTAGCCGCCGTGGCGCTGGTGATAGCCGCCCTCGGGAACGACTTTTCCGTCGCTTACATCCTTCACCACAGCAATCGGGACCTGCCCGTCGCTTACAAGTTCGCCGCGCTGTGGTCGGGGCAGGAAGGTTCGCTGCTGTTCTGGGCGTGGCTGCTGTCAACCTACGCGCTGGTGCTGCGGTTGCGCTACAAAGTCGATCCGCAACTGACGGCGCATGCCTCGGCAATCATCGCCGCGGTTCAGGTGTTCTTCCTCCTGCTGGTAAACTTTGCGGCGCATCCGTTCGGCCTGGTTAGCGGACAGATTCCCGCCGACGGCAACGGCCTCAATCCGCTGCTGCAGTATCCCGAGATGGTCATCCATCCCCCGATGCTCTATCTCGGTTATGTCGGCGTGACCGTGCCGTTCGCCTTTGCGCTCGGCGCGCTCATCATGAAGTATCCCGGCGAGAAATGGATTCACATTACCCGCCGCTGGACCATGGTGGCGTGGCTGTTCCTCACTTGCGGAATCTTCCTCGGCGCGCACTGGGCATATGCCGTGCTGGGCTGGGGCGGCTACTGGGGATGGGACCCAGTGGAGAACGCATCGATCCTGCCGTTCCTTACCATGACCGCTTTCCTGCATTCGGTCATGATGCAGGAGAAGCGCGGCATGATGAAGATGTGGAACATGTGGCTCATCTTCACCACGTTTCTGCTGGCCATCTTTGGAACGTTCCTCACACGCAGCGGCGTGGTGAGTTCGGTTCACGCCTTCGCACAATCAGGCATCGGTGTCTGGTTTGTATGGTTCCTGGCACTGACGTTCGCCACCTGCGTGTTCTTCTTCGTGCGCAACCGCGAGACGCTGAAGAGCGAGCACCGGCTGGAGTCGCTGGTCTCGCGCGAGTCAAGTTTCCTGTTCAACAATCTGGTGTTGCTGGTGGCGTGCTTCGCGGTGTTGTGGGGCACGCTCTTCCCGGTGCTGTCGGAGTGGGTGACGGGATCGAAGGTCACGGTTGGGCCGCCGTTCTTCAACCGCGTCAACGTTCCGATTGGGCTGTTCCTGATCTTCCTCACCGCAGTGGGACCGCTGCTGGCCTGGCGCAAGACCTCCCTCGACAGCCTGAAGCGTAACTTTCTGTGGCCTGCAGTTCTCGCGGTGCTGACCGCTATCGTGCTCGTGATCGGCGGCATGCGTCCCTGGGAGGACGTGTCGTACTTCTATTCGCTGATGACGATCTCGTTGTCGGTACTGGTAGCGGCGACGGTAGTAGGTGAGTTCTGGCGCGGCGGTCGCGTCATCGCACGGCAGTCGGGAAAGAACATTCTCGAAGGCATGGTGACCATCACCCGTCGCAACACGCGCCGTTACGGTGGCTACCTCGTGCACTTCGGCTTCATCGTCATCATGATCGGCTTCGCCGGTTTGCCCTTCAATTTGGACAAAGAACAGGAGATGGGCTTCGGCGACAAGATGCAGATCGGCTCCTTCACCCTGGTGTGCGACTCCTACACGCAGGACGACAAGCCGAACTACAGCAGTGAGTGGGCGGTGATTGACGTTTACCGGCACGGCAAGAAGATTGACACCATGTATCCCGAGCGCCGCTTCTATAAGGCGAGCGAGCAGACCTCAACCATCGTGGCCAACCGCTCGCGACCAAGCGGAGATTTGTATTTGGTCTACACCGGGCGCAATCAGGACACGGGCAAGCCGATCATCAAGGCGCACGTGAATCCGCTGGTGATGTGGATCTGGTCGGGGGTGATTATCGTGATCATTGGGACGTTAATCGCGTTGCTGCCTAACATGAAGCCGGCAAAAGTCACGGTGAAAGAGAAAGAGCGTGCGGACGCAGAGGCGGCGCGAGGTCGGGTGGTGGAAGTGAGCGGAGACTGAGATGGCCCGAAAATAATGAAGGTTCGCGATCTCATCAGGCGGATCGAAGACTACGGCTGGCGCCAAGTCGCGCAGCGAGGAAGCCATCGTCAATACAAGCACCATTTAAAGGCCGGGAAAGTGACAATAGCGGGCGCCCCCTCGGATGATGTGCACCCGAAGACTTTGTCGAGTGTGTTGAAACAAGCGGGGCTGAAAAAAGAATGAAGGGTCTGGGTTTGGCAATGAAGAAGAAATTTCTAGTTGTCTACGAGGTCGGTGCTAACAACCTAAGTGGCTTCCTGCCGGACGTGCCCGGGGTCGTGTCGACAGCAGCGACGTTGGAACAGATGCGGCAAGTAATGCGGGAGGCCGTCGAGTTCCATCTCGAAGCTTTGGCCGGCGATGGTGATCCCATTCCCGAGTCCACAACGACCAGCGTGGATTTTGCCGAGGAGGATCCGGAGCATGGGGTGCTGTCCTGCATCGTGGAATGGCTGGAGGTTGGGGTGCCGCAGTATCACGCGGTCGCGTAAAATCGATCCCCGACTCGGACTGAGTCCTCGCTTGGCTCGGGATGACAAAAGATAGAAGAGCTCTCGGCGCGCCTGAAGGCGCGCCCCTTCAAACAAGAACGCTGGTACTTAAACTTGAAACTTGAAACTCGAAACTCGAAACTTCGCCTCGCCCAGATTCTCCTGGTTGCTCTGCTGGCCATCGCCTTCCTGGGCGCGGGCGATGATGCTCGTTTCAACAAATTGGGACACGGCCTGATGTGCATGTGCGGCTGCAGTCAGGTTTTGCTGGAGTGCAACCATGTTGGCTGCACCTACTCCGAGCGCATGCGTAATGAGCTGACTGCCGGCATCGAACGTGGTGACAGCGATTCCCTCGTCCTGCAGAGTTTCGTGCAGAAGTACGGCAATACCGTGCTGGCGGCGCCTACTACGACGGGCTTCAACCGCGTGGCGTGGATCATGCCGTTCGCGGTTTTTGCCGGCGCATTGGCGCTTACCATATTGCTGGTGCGGATGTGGAAGTCGCGTGCCGTCGCGCATCCGGTGCCGCCTCCCAATCTCGATGCCGCCCAACTCGACGACCTTCGCAAGAAGGCCCGTCAGGAGACCGATTTCTGATGTATGCATTGATTGTTTTTGCCGCTTCCGGACAGGAAACTGCGTTTGTAATGTTTGGCTGTGCGCTGTTTGCGGCGCTCCTGTTCTTCTACGTTTTCTATCAGCCGGGGGATGTGGAAGCCAGCGAAGAAAAGACCCGCCAGATGTATTTACTGGAACGCAAAGAGGCGACCTACGAGAATCTGCGCGACCTTAGCTTCGAGCACAAGGCCGGCAAGTTGAGCGAGGCAGATTACGCGGTACAGCGCACCCTGCTGGAAGACGAAGCGGCTGCCATTCTCGCCGAGATCGACAGCATCGAGAAGGCGCGCGCCATAGTCCGGCGTGGCACCCGGCGTACCGGAAGCGCTCCGACGAACGGGGGCCGCGCGTGAGATTGTTGGGTGGCCTCTTGCCGGGAACAAACGTTACTATCAGCGCCGCAGGCGCGACAGAGCTTAGCCCAGCGCTTCAGCGCTGGGTCAGGGTTCCCCATCGATGTGAGTCCCGTAGGGACGGCACTCCAACGCCTCATTCATCGAGAAGCCTGTATTGGGTCGGCCTCTGCCGTGCCTACGGCACTCGAGTTCTTCTTAATCCCCGCCCAGCGCTGAAGCGCTGGGCTAAGCTCTTTCGCCCCGTTCCGGGGCTGGTGCGCCCGAAATCCGAGGGTTCTTGCGTTCCTTCTGAATTCTCGTCCATGCTTACAAAGGCTTACGGAACGCTTGCTGCTTGTCTCCTCCTGCTCTTGCTCACCTCGTTCGCCGCAGCGCAGAACATCACTGGCACGGTCACCAATGCGACCACGGGCAAGCCTTCCGCCGGAGACGAGGTCACTCTTCTCTCCTTGTCGCAGGGTATGCAGGAGGTGGCGAATACCAAGAGCGACGCGCAGGGGCACTTCTCCTTGCCTGCCCCCGCTGGTGATCCTGCGCCGCACATGGTGCGTGTCACCCACGAGGGCGTGAATTATTTCCCGCCCAGTGGCCCGTTGATGCCGGGTACGGCCACCGCCGAGCTTACGGTGTACGACTCCGCCAAGAAGGTGGACGGCGTCAGCCAGACAGTCGAGGTCGACCGCTACCAGAGCGACGGCAAACAGTTACAGGGGATCGCGCTGTACGCGATTCGCAACCAGTCCCAGCCGCCACGCACTGTGGCCGACGACAAGCGTACGTTTGAATTCGTTTTGCCCGATGGCGCTGAAATGGAATCGGCGCAGGCCAAAGGCCCCGGTGGGCAGCCCATCGCGGTCGAGGCTTCGCCGGGCTCGCAAAAGCACCACTACGCCTTCAACTATCCGCTACGCCCCGGTGAGACGCAGTTCCAAGTGTCGTACCACATGCCTTACAGCGGCGAGGCCAGCATCTCGCCCAAGCCGCTCGGCGAGGTGCAGCACTTCGTCGTGATGACTCCCAAGGGCATGACGTTCACGCCCAAAAATCAGCAGCAGTTTCAATCCATGCCCGATGAAACGGGCGCTGGCATCATGGTGGTCACCAACGTCAAGCCCGGGCAGGACCTCAGCTTCCGGGTTGCGGGCACGGGAGAGTTTCAGGCCGAAGGCCAGCAGGGTGCACAGGCTACGGGCGGAGGTGACGCGAAAAGCGGGGGAGCCATGGGCGGATCGCAAGCCGCCGCCAATGACAATCGTCCAGGTGGTGGACTCGGCGCGCCGATTGACGTACCCGACCCCCTGCACGAGTACCGCGCCTACATCCTCGGTGCGTTCGCGCTGGTGCTGGTCATGGGCGGGGCGTACGTAGTTTCGAAGTCAAACGTCCATCCGCATCCCGCACCGGCCGCCGCCGGAGCGTCAGGCCGCGGCGCAGTCGACTCCGGAGAGGCAGCCGCCGATTTCGTCGACTTCATGGAACCGGCCGCGCCAACTCGCGACCGTAATGCGCTGCTGCTGGAGGCGATGAAAGAGGAACTCTTCCAGCTTGAGATTGATCGCCAGCAGGCCAAGATCAGCCCTGAGGAATACGCCAAGGCCAAGGCCGCGCTCGACGAGACGATCAGGCGCGCCCTGGCGCGTAGCACCAAGAGTTAAGAAGAACCAAAATCAACCACGGATTCCACGGATTTGATTTTGAGTTCTTGACTGAACCAAATCCGTGTTCATCCGTGAAAATCCGCGGTTAGGAACCTGCCGTCCTGTCCTTTGCGTGCAGCCTTGGTCGCGGAGGGTTGGGGACTCCCGCCTTGTTTTTTCACGACCTACTTTCGGCAGCGCTCGTTTTTATCGCAATCGGCAGCATCGAACCGAGCGGGCAAATCTCACACTTGGGTTGTTGTTTCAGGCAATAGTGCTTTCCCACCTGCACCAGCAATCCATGCATTTCGTTGTAAACCTGCGCCCGCGGACTGCGTTGCGCGGTGCTCATCGCCGATGCCTCGTGCGCCCGCGGCCGTGCTTGTTTGCCCGGCTGGTACGACTCCACCGGCACTTCCCGTTGC
>DATCCF010000067.1:0-11291 GCA_036511435.1 Terriglobales bacterium
CGGGAATAACGAGCGAGGTACGGGACGGAAAACATTATTCACCACAGAGACACAGAGGACACAGAGAAAATCAATAGAAATCAAAACTCCGTGTGCTCCGTGTCCTCCGTGGTGAATGATTTTCTACGGAGCGCAGTCGAAACCCATATCGTCACGACGTCCCGCCCAGCTTCTTCCTCACCGAGTTCAGCACCTCTACCGCATTGTGCGGACTGCGCGGGTCTTCCTCATGCTTGAAGAACGCATAGGTCTCCAGGCCATCGGCAACGCAACGTCCTACCCGATCGATCAGCTTCTTCAGATCGTCGGCCGAGTAACAGGGCTGGCGGAAGCGAAAATAGATGTAACTGGCGGTGCGGACCTCGGGGGTGTTGAGCTTCTCGGTTTCGGCGATGCACAGCGTTGCATTGCGGTCTTGCAGGGCGTGATAGATCTCGTCGCTGAACCACGACTCGTGACGGAACTCGAATGCGGCTTTGAAGTTGGTGGGCAGCAGCGCCAGGAAGTCGCGCAGCACGGCGACATCCGCCTTGGCGGTGGGCGGCAACTGGAAGAGCACCGGTCCCAGTTGCGTGGCCAGCGGCTGCAGCGTGGGGAGGAATCGCTGGATCGCCTCTTCGACGTTCTGTAGCCGGCGGATGTGCGTGATGTACTGGTTGGCCTTCAGCGCGAAACGGAAATTCGGACCGACATCCGCCATCCATCCGGTGGCAGCCTTCTCCGATAACTGGCGGCGGAAGGTGTAATTCACCTCGACAGCGGTGAGCTGCGTCGCGTAATACTTCAGGAAGCTTTTCGACGAGACGTCCTTGGGATAGAAGTCGGGCTTCCAGATGGTATAGGCCCAACCGGAGGTGCCGACGTAGAGCGGGAGATTGTGTGGCTTTTCCGCATCAGATGGATTGTTGGTCATGGGCTGGCCTTGATGTCCGCGACTCACCCCGTTGCGGTATGCCTGGCGCGGTATACGCCATTTGCGAGGACTGGAAGACCCGCGCGCTTTCCGTTGTACTCGTACACCCAGCAATGCAAGGTACGTCCGGTCGAAAGTCGGACCGGACAACGCTTGCGTATAAAGAGGCTGGTGCTCGGAGCAGACAGATGAAACCCCTCATATTCGTCCAGCTTATCCAGGAAGGTCGCATTACTGGGAATACGGAAAACCGTACCAAAAATTTTCTTGTCGGAGGCGGGGTCGAGCACTGCACCCGGATAGTCTCCCAAATCGTACAGTACGCCTGTGACTGTCCCCTTGGCGAACGCACGGAGCTGGGAAACCGCGCCAGCAATTTCTCCCGGCGCGTGTTCCGGCAATAACGTACCGTACGAGAATAGATACTCGCTCATGAGGGGCCTTAGGGCCTCCGAAACCGGCGAAATTGACTATTTGATTTGCTCTAGAAAACTGGACAACTGCTCGAATCCTTTTTCCCTGTCCTGAATATACTTAAGGACCTCTGCGTGTCGCTTCAAACATCTTAAATAGTAATCGAATAACCTCAGAACATCGGGCCGTGAAAGCTGCCTTGTTTCCGCCAGAAAGGAAACCAGTTCGAAAAAGTTCAAGTAGTCCGTAAACGCTGCTGGCTCATCCTGGACTAGGGCCGTTACTCTCGCCAGATCTTCCTTGCTGGCGGAAGATGGATTGGAATCGAGGCTTTCTCGAATGTCCTTGTATCGATCGGCTTCAAAGAACTTCTCGTACAGTTGAACAGCCCATCGCGCCCGTTCACGTTGAGAGTTGCTCCGCTAAGTGAACACCGCTGAAATCGCCACGATAATGCCCACGATATAAGAAATCGTTTGTGCGGCGTCTTTCCAACTTTCTACAGTTTACCAGCAAGAGCAAGAGATCGGGAACGCGCTGAAGGCGGGAATCGTCACTTACCGGCGCTTGCGCGACGAAGGGGCTTTCTTTTTGGCAACGGGCCTGCTCTTGGCGGGGGTCGTTTCCGCCTTGGCTTCCTTCTGTGGACTGGACATACTTCCTGCACTCATCACGATTGGCCGCTTTGCTGCACTTTGGCCTGTAGTCTTCGCAAGCCCCTCCACCCCCGGCATCTTCTGCTTCAACTTCAGCACCGGCTCGAACAGGTCCCCGTGCTTCTTCGTTCGCGCCAACACTTCGCCCGACTCAAACACCAGCAAACTGGGATCGCCCTTCTTCAGGCAACTCTCAACTTCCTCCCACTTCACCGGCGTGGAAACTGTAGGCTGCTCTTTAGCGCGTAACGAGTACACGCAAACCGTCGTCTTGTGATCGTCGTTCTGGCTCCAATCCACCAGCACCTTGCCGGTGCGCAGCGCCTTCTTCATGTCGGAGACGACTAGGCCTGGATGTTGCCGCTCCAACAATCGTGCCAGCTCATGAGCAAAGGGTTTGGTCTGGTCGTAAGTAACGGCGGTGTTCAGAGGAACGTAAATTTGCAGACCTTTCGACCCGGAAGTCTTTGCGAAACTTTGCAACTGTAGCTTGGCGAAGATGGCGCGCACCCACAGGCCGACCTGACAACATTGCACAATGTTGGCGGGCGGCCCAGGATCGAGATCGAAGACCACGAACGTCGGCCGCAGAATGTCCTTGCCTAGCGACAAGCTAGTGTGCAGTTCCAGGTCAGCGAGGTTGGCCGTCCACACCAGTGTTGGCAAGTCTTCGGCCAGGCAGTAGTTCATCCACTTGTTATTGCCGGAACTCCAGACGCGCGCGGTCTGCACCCACTCGGGACGATGCTCCGGGCAGTTCTTCTCGTAAAAAAATGGGCCGCTCACGCCATTGGGGTAGCGCTTCATGGTCAGCGGCCGCCCGCGCAAGTGCGGGAGCAGCACTGGCGCGATGCGCACGTAGTAGTCGATCACCTGCCCCTTGGTGAATCCGGCTTCGGGATACAGAACCTTGTCGAGGTTCGAAAGCTTCAGGTGCCTTCCCTCGATGTCAACCACAGTCTCTTTGGCCATCGTTGCCTCGCGCGCTGCACAGAAATGATGCAGGTTGAGCGGGGAAGTATGCAACTGCGGGAGAATCGTGGCGAGATTCTATTGGAATGAGCGGGCGCGGCTGCTCTCCTCCGTTTGACTTGCGCGTCCTTAACTGCGTAAGTTTCTAACTTGAAGCCATCTCATAAATACTGGGGCGGGCCAAACCGAAGTACCTCAGGGGCTAAAGCCCAGTCTATGAATGGCCATTTGCGGCACGGCTGAAGCCGTGCCCTTTCAAGGCCCCGGATTTATGAGATAGCTTCTTGTGCATAATCACGTCCGCCCTTCTGGAGGCACGATGAACCGTTGGTTTGCCAAATTGACTTGCCTGCTCCTGCTCGCAACCGCTTTGCCGCTGGCGGCGCAGGACCTGGCGTCGTACGAGAAGCGCGTCTCGGTGAAGACCTTGCCCAACGGCTTGACGGTCGTCCTCTGGCGACGGCCCGAAGCCCCGGTGTTTTCGTTCTTTACATTGGTTGACGCCGGCTCGGCGCAGGATCCCCGCAACGAGACTGGCCTGGCGCACATGATGGAGCACATGGCCTTCAAGGGCACGCCTGACATCGGCACCAAGGATTACGCCGCCGAGAAGCCCGCGCTGGAAAAGGTTGAGCAGACCTATGCTGCGTACGAAGCCGAGCGCATCAAGCGCGTGGGCCAGAATCCGCAGAAGCTGGCGCAGATGAAAAGCGCCTGGGAGCAAGCGATCAAAGACGCCGACAAGTACGTGGTGCAGAACCAACTCGGCGAGATTGTGGAGAGCCACGGCGGAGTGGGCGTCAACGCGTTCACCAACTACGACGAAACGGGCTACATGTACTCGATGCCGTCGAACATGATCGAGCTATGGGCGGCGCTGGAGTCCGACCGGCTGCTGCACCCGGTGATGCGCGAGTTCTACAAGGAGCGCAACGTGGTGATGGAAGAACGCCGCATGCGCACCGACAGCCGCCCGACGGGACGTCTGGTCGAGCAGTTCCTGGGGACGGCCTTTATGGCGAACCCCTATCATCGGCCGACCATCGGTTACGCTTCCGATCTGCAAAGCTTCTCCGCCACCGACGCGGCCGAGTTCTTCAAGCGCTATTACGTGCCCAGCAACATGGCGATCGGTTTGGTCGGCGATCTCGACCCCGCGCAGGTCCTCCCCATCGTGGAAAAATATTTTGGCCAGCTTCCCACCACGCCCAAGCCGGAGGAGTTGTTCACCGACGAGCCGGCACAGAATTCGGTGCGCGAGGTTACGCTGCACGATCCTGCGCAGCCGTTCTATCTGGAGGGCTACCACCGGCCAAGTTATCTGGCGCCTGACGACGCGGTCTACGACGCGATCAGCGACATTCTGTCGAACGGCCGCACCTCGCGCTTGTTCCGATCGATGGTGCGCGACAAAAAGATTGCCGCCTTCGCGGCAGGTTTTTCCGGCTTCCCGGGAATAAAGTACGGCCACCTGTTTGCGTTCTATGGCGTGCCTCTGCCGGGCCATACCAACGAAGAGCTGCAAAAGGCCGTACACGAAGAGATCGACAAGCTGAAGACGCAGGACGTTACCGATGAAGAATTGCAGATGTTCAAGACGCGCACCAAGGCCGACCTGATTCGTGGGCTCGCCAGTAACGAGGGCCTGGCGCAGCAGCTTGCGACCTATCAGACGCGCTACGGCGACTGGCGCGAGCTGTTCCGCTATCTCGACCGCGTGGACAAGGTGACTAAAGCCGACATCCGACGAGTGTCGAACCAGGTCTTCACTGAAACCAACCGCACCGTCGGCATCATCCAGACGCAGACGGCGAGCAGCCAGGCAGGGCCAAGCAAAGGAGCGGAACAACAATGAGCGTGCGAAAGAACTCCATCCTCTCTTGTCATGCCGAACGAAGCGCCCGCAAGCATTCGAGTTCGGGTAGTGCGGCGTTTCAGCGCCGCGTCCATGCCATTGATATTTTGTCATCACGAGCCGACTTTAGTCGGCGAGGGACCTGCTTTTCCCCTTCCCGTTTCCCGTTAGCGCTTTTCTGCTTCCTATTGTTGCTGACCACTGTCGCCCCCGCCCAGGTCAAACCCTGGAGCCAGGTTCAGCCCCCGGCGCTGCCTGCCTTCAAGCCTCAGCAGCCCATTCGCGTTCAGTTGCCCAACGGCATAGTGATCTTCCTCCAGGAAGACCATGAGCTGCCTCTGATCGATGCGACGGCGCGCATTCGTGGCGGCTCGATCTCCGAGGCGACGAACCAGAGCGGGCTCACCGACCTCTACGGCGAGGTGTGGCGCACCGGCGGCACCAAGACGAAGACCGGCGATCAGATGGACGACTTCCTGGAAGCGCGCGCGGCCAAGATCGAAACCGACAGCCAGTCAGACTCGACGACAATTTCGCTCAACTGCCTGAAGGGCGACTTCGATGCCGTGTTCGATATGTTTCTCGACCTGCTGCACAATCCCGAGTTTCGCCCCGACAAGCTGGAACTGGCGAAGGAGCAGATGTACACGGAAATTTCGCGCCGTAACGACAACGTGGATTCCATCGTGCATCGCGAAAGCCGCATCGTCGCCTACGGCAAAGACAATCCTTACGCGCGCGTTCCCGAGTATGCGACGGTTGCCGCGGTTACTCGCGAGGACCTGCTGAACTGGCACCAGCAGTATGTTTATCCCAACAACATCATCTTCGGCATCACCGGCGACTTCGATGCGAAGGCGATGGAAGCCAGGCTGCGCCAGACATTCGATTCGTGGCCGAAGGGATCGGAGGCGAAAACGCCCGACATTAAGTTCACCGAGCCGAAGCCGGGCCTGTATTTCGTCCGCAAGACCGACGTGAACCAGACCAGTATCGGCATGCTTGACCTCGGCATCGAGCGCAACAATCCCGATTACTTCGCGGTGACCGTGATGAACGAATTGTTTGGGGGCAGCTTCTCCTCGCGGCTCTTCAACCATCTGCGCTCCGGAAAAGGGCTCGCGTACGCTGTGGGCGGAGGAGTGGGTTCTAGCTGGGACCATCCAGGTGTAACCAACGTCGAGATGCAAACCAAGAGCGCGAGTACCGTGGAAGGCATTCAGGGGCTCGACGAGGAAATCGACGGCCTGCTGAAGAACCCGGCCACTCCGGACGAACTAAAGCGCGCCAAAGACGACATCCTCAACTCGTTTATCTTCCAGTTCGACACGCCGGAAAAAGTTCTGCACGAGAAGATGGCCTACGAGTTCTATCGCTATCCGCTCGATTTTCTGGAGCGCTACCGCAGTGAAGTGGAAAAGGTAACCGCCGACGATGTCTCGCGCGTGGCGCGCAAGTACGTCCACAAAGACCGCATGGCAGTGCTGGTGGTGGGCAACGACACGGAATTCGGCAAGGCGCTCAGCACACTCGGCCCCGTGCAGGAGTTGGATATTACGATCCCTCCGCCGCCGGCGAGTTTGATGCAGCAGGGACCGGGAGGGGAGTAAGATTAGCAATGCTGCCCGATTTTCCAGCCCTTAAGGCCGAGATTCAAAGAATCATCTTGGCCAAACTTCGCCTCCGAATCGATACGGGTGACCCCGTCCTTTCACAGATCAAGGGGTTCACGCAGCATGAAGGCCGCGAAATGAGGTACGAGCAGCATGGGGGCGGGACAGTTCAGGAGGGCTTCGAAGAAATCGGTACAGGGTTCGAAATTCCGATAGCCGATGTTCCATTTCTGATTGGCGAGAAATTGAATGCAAAACTCGAGGAGATCGCCCAAGATATCATCGCTCGTTCGGCGAAACGCTTCTTCAAGAAAGTTGGCGAGAGTTCCGAGAAAGCCGGTACCTCGATGGATGCGGGTGGTAAGCCCGTCTCTGCAGAATTGCTGTTGGACATGACAGAAAAAATGCAAACCGCGTTTACTTCAGACGGAAGTCCCCTCGGCAGTTGGATAGTTCACCCAGATATGCTACCCGCGATGAAGAAAGCTTCGGAAGAAATAGAAAATGATCCCGAACTCAAACGAAGACAAGCCGACATTCTCGAGCGACAGCGAGAGGCATGGATTGCTCGGGAGAGTAATCGAAAACTGGTTGACTAGCATCAATGAACGACAGTACCAGATCCCCTTCTGCCAAGTCTTAGCGGCAGAGGGCGAAACAATCCTTTACATCTCCACGCACGGGCCATTCGAAAAGGGAAAGGACGTCATTACCCGTACGGCAGCCGGAGAGATTCGGGCGTACCAACTGAAGGCCGGAAATATTGGCCTGAATGACTGGCACAAAATCTACGGCGAGATTGTTAGTTTGGTCGAGCTTGCGATTGAACTTCCCGGCAGGCCTCCTATCACTGACTTTGTTCCATACCTCGTTACAAATGGGGAGCTCACCGTTCCGGTTGTTGAGCAGATCCGAGTGGCGAACCTCACTTGGCGCAGCCGCGCAGTTGGGAACGAGCTCAGGGTAATTCAAAGGGGTGAGTTATTTGAGCGGTTCAGGGCTTCTCATGGTGCTTACCTACCCCGTGAGTTAACCGATTTTAGGCTATTTTTAGAATTGATTCAGCGCGACGGATCCGCGCCTGCGGAAAAAGAAAAAGCAGCGCGATTGATCGAATATGTTTTGCCGGTTAAGCCGCAGCAGCAAACCGCGTTGAACATTGCACGGTCGGCGACAAGCATTGCACTCTTGACAGCGTACATCACGGGACCGGCAGCTTTAGTTTCAAATCACTGGTGCATTTTTGAGTACTGGGTTTTGGCCGGTGCTTACATCTTGTACTTGATCGAAAAATTCAAGAAGGCAGAGGCAGACTGTCAAATTTCATTCGAGCTCTGCGAAATGGCTGCCGAGGGCGCGCTCACGGCACTTGCTGAAGAGTGCGTCCATCGCAGCGATTTGGTGCAGGGATTCCCTCTGGTAGACGGGCACACATATCGGGCTCGCGTGACGATTCTAGTCGGCTTGCTCAGCGCGTGGGATTTGTTTCTCCGGATTCGTCACAAACCACGCGATAAAGATGATTTTGTTCGTTCATTTCTGACCACACGGCTCCGGGAGGCTTCAATGTGGGGCGAATCAGCCGTGCCGTACCTTTTTCTAGCTGCGCTTGAAAGTGAAGAAAACTGTAGGCCACACGTGGCAGAAGGTTTGGCGATCCAGCTTATACGCGAAATTTCAACCTGGAATAGCGCGTTCGCGACGGGGCGTGGAGTTTCAAACCCGTACTACTCCTCAGGGGAAGCTTTGCGTCTTTATTACAGCCTCGACAGCTTAAATTCAGAACAATTCGTCGGAATCAGTTATTGCGTGGCATCTCTTATCGATTTCTTAGCTAGAAGATGGCGCCGGCAGGCTCTTGCGTCCTTGTGGTTTGGCGTGACCCGGATATTTCTCACCTCATATATCCCCGTCACCTCCGCTGAATGGTTCAGATGGAGATCGTCAGACGGGATTCTAGACAGCCATCTGGCAGGTGAACCTCAAAGCTGGGAATCATTACGAAATAGCGCGGAAACACTGTCCGTTCAAGAACTCCCGCCAACGCTCGTGAAGCGCCCGGAATTCGCGCTGTGGTTTATTCTTGTGTATCCCCATCGCTTCACGCCGGCCGTAGTGAAGCTGATTGAAGATGCCCTTTCAAAATCGGGTAGTTGATACGGGTACCAAGGGTTACTAGCGGTCATCATTCGTTCCCCCGGCCGAGCGGATGTTGAGGCGACGGTCTTTGCGAAATGTTGCCCTGGCATAGCGAGCGTACTGGTTCCGGTCGCCCCTTTTTCCCTTCACCGGCCGCCACTCCCCTCGCTCATACGATGCGAGAATCTCCCGCTCCTCAGCGTCAAATTTCATAGTCTTTGGCCTCCCTGCTTAGTACTCCTCTTGTACATCTTTCCATTTCGGCGAGCGTTCGGCAAAGAGAATAAGATACTGTTGTGCCCGAAGCTCACCGCATCCCGCCCGGCCAACACCTCCTGATCGACGCCGACGACACGCTCTGGGAGAACAACGTTTACTTCGAGCGGGCGATCGCCAACTTCATTTCATTTCTCAATCATCATGAGTACACGCCCGACCAGGTGCGCCAGGTGCTGTATGACGTGGAGCGCGAAAACATCCGCACCCACGGCTATGGTATGCACAGCTTCGCGCTGGCGCTGGTCAGGTGCTTCGAGCAGTTGTCGGTCGAGCCGCTTACGCCCGCGCTGCACGAGACCATTCGCGGCTTTGCCTACGCCATCGCTGAGCATCCCATGGAGATTCTGCCGGAGGTTCCGGAAACGCTGGCCGACCTCGCCCAGCGGCATCATCTCTTCCTGGTGACCAAGGGCAATATCGCCGAGCACTCGGGCAAGGTCGAGCGCTCCGGACTCAAGCAACATTTCACTGCCGTCGAAGTCGTGGCCGAAAAGGATGCGGCGACCTATCGCGCGGTAGTCGAGAAGTACGGCTTGTTGCGCGAGAGCACCTGGATGATCGGCAACAGTCCCAAGTCCGACATCAATCCGGCGCTGGAAGCGGGACTGCACGCCGTCTTTGTTCCCCACCACAACACCTGGATGCTGGAGCGCGACGAACTCCGTCCCGAGGCCGGCGATGGCCGCCTGTTACAGGTCGAGAGCTTCGGCCACCTGCGCGATCATTTTTGAGCTCGGGTAGTCTGGCGCTTCATCTGGATCATTCATGAGGAACTCACGCTTTGAAGGGGCACGGCTTCAGCCGTGCCGTAAAGCTGCTGTCGTCATCATGGCTTTAGCCACTGAGGGACCTCGCTGTTTGAGACGAAGTGCGAGTTCCCTCAGGGGCTGAAGCCCAACTTCCCAGAATACCTAACGGCACGGCTGAAGCCGTGCCCCTTCAAGGCGTGAACGCCTGATAAATAATTCAGGCTGAAGCGCCGCACTACCCGTGCTCGTTGGAGTACACCTGTTCTGAACTCAGCCGCTCAATACACCTCGTAACCCGGTGGCGGCGAATGGAACTCCGGTTTGCGCGCCATCAACAGCAACGTGCCAATGCGCTTGAACTCGCGCAACTCCTCCGCATTCTTGAACCACTTTCCGCTGTACTCCTCCGGCGTCGCAGTCAAATCCGGGATGCGCATCGCTCGCACATCTTCGAAGGTGTGCGCCTTCAGCAGGTCAACGTACTCTTGTTCCGAGCGCACCTGCACTGGCACCTTCAGCTCATCCACCCAGCGCAGCGAGTACCGATTGTCCTTGTAGAGATTGATCAGGATAAACAGCTCGCCTCGGGGCGCTAGGACACGGAAGAGTTCGGCAAGGGCGCGGTCCTGGTCGGCATAGTAATAAAAACTTTCGACCGACAGCACCTTGTCGAAGAAATTTTCCTCCCATGGAATTTGTTGAGCGGAGCCGACCACGAACATCAGATTGTCATGTGCTGTCGAGCCGGCGCGGGCGCGGCGAATCATTTCGTCCGACACGTCGAGCCCGATCACCTGTCCGGGCTTGTCGCCGTTGGCTACGGCATCCGCCATCAGGCGGCTGGCCCATCCCGCGCCGCAGCCCAGATCGAGCACGCGGTCGCCCGGCTTCAGTTGCATCTGCACCAGGGTTTGCTGGACGATGCTGATGTGGTGGTTCTCCATCTCCTCGCCGCGGCCCTGCTCGGCCCACTGGTTGAACTCGTGGCGCAAACGCTCGTCGGCGGCAATGGTTTTTTTATCGATCATGATGCCCTCGGGAATTTTGAATATAGGCTTGCAAAAAAAACGCCCCGACGCAAGCAGCGCGGCGCTGTGCCCCCGTCGGTAGTGGGTCGGTTTCCGAGTTGTCCGCCACTCGGGGACAATCGCCAAGGTGCCCATCGGCGTAAGCATCTGCAAAAAAGAGAAGCCACCCGGAACTCAGTCAGGGGCGGCTTCTGTGCCACTTAAATCATCCCCTAAGAAGGGGACTCATTCCGAAGATATTCCGCCCTACGTTCGGATGTCTGGTCAATTTTGCACAAACCGGGATTTCAAAGGCTACGGGGTGCCCAAGTGGGAAGATAGTGCGCCCGGAAAATGCGCTGAAGCCGTTTCCCAGCCGCTGAACCTGGAGGCTCCTAAAGGAGCGGTGTTTCACATGGAGGCTTGCACAAAAACTGCAGCGCCCTTATTCATTCAGAAAGATGTTGAGGAGGGAGTTGTGGACCCGAATCTCGCCGTTATATTCGATGAAGCCCAGTTTCCTGAAGCGATTCATAAAAAAACTCACGCGCGATCGGGTAGTGCCAATCATCTCTGCCAGGATTTCCTGGCTGACTTTAGGAACCACCGTCTCGGGCTTGCTCTCCTTGCCGAACTGCGCCAGCAGTAACAGAATTCTCGCCAGCCGCTTTTCGCTGGAATTGAAAAGCTGATC
>DATCCF010000068.1:0-5150 GCA_036511435.1 Terriglobales bacterium
CAACGAATTGGAACGATTGGTGACCGAGACAAATTACGGGGGTAACCCCCAAATCAGGCATCGTAAGGAGGGTTTTGCGGTGAGCAGAAGGCGAATACAGCGGTATTCATCTTCAGATACCCACTCACGTGTCGTCATCCAAATTTCGTCGATGCAATCGAGCACTGACGTTCTGGACAGTAGTGGTGGTATGTCATCCTCGAACAAGCTGTCGCCGTAGAAATCGAGCAGAACAACTTTGCGTGCATGGGCGTATGCGGAGAACTTTGGTGCAGCCTGTGTCAGTTGCTTTGTGTGTTTCCGGCAAGCTGCGTGACTCTGCCTAGCGGTAGTTGGTAAGGTCGGTCTTACGCCCGACGAGGGCAAGGAGGACCGACGATGGCCACGCGACCGGCTGTTCCGCTGGGGATGCGGAGGGTTTACGGGCGCTTCGAACGTTGGCGGAAGTCGCATACAGGCCGTTTGCCGATTCCAGAACGCCTATGGGCGTCGGCGGCGGAGTTAGCCAGAGAGCACGGGGTTTTCCGCACTGCCAAGGTTCTGCGTCTGGAGTACGGCAAGCTCAAGCGGATGGCGGAATCGGCCGGTTCCATTGGATGCTCGGCCACAGCGCCGACATCATTTGTGGAGCTGGTAGCGCCCCCGGCGATGGGTCGGTCGGAATGCCTCATCGAGTTGGAAGGGCCACGCGGCAAGATGCGCATCCAGTGGAAAGGGACCACGGGGCCTGACCTTGCTGGATTGAGCCGGGCGTTGTGGGAGTCGGCGTGATCCAGATCACGCCACAGATGCGCATCTTGGTGGCGGTCGAGGCGGTCGATTTCCGCAACGGGATTGATGGTCTGGCCCGGGTGTGCAAGCAACAACTCCAGGCCGATCCCTTCTCCGGCGGGTTGTTCGTCTTCCGGAACCGCCGACGAACCGCCATCAAAATCCTGGCGTATGACGGGCAAGGGTTCTGGCTGTGCCAGAAGCGGCTCTCGACGGGACGGTTCCGTTTCTGGCCGGCCAGTGCGACGGAGGGAACCCAAGGGGTAGCGGCACACCAGTTACAAGTGCTGCTCATGGGCGGCGATCCGACGTCCGCGAAGGTTCCGCCCGCCTGGCGCCCGCTGTCGGTGCCAGCGTAAACAATAAGGTCCCGCCCGCGACAGAAAAGACTTGCGTTCCAGTAGAGATTCGGCTACGTTGTCGGCATGGAAGCAAAGCTGCACTACCGGCACCGGGTAGTCACCGACAACGACCTCGTCTTCATTCGCCAGCTTATTGCCGAACATCCAGCGGCGAGCCGACGCGAGCTTTCCAAAAAACTCTGCCAAGCATGGAACTGGGTGCAACCCAACGGAGCTCTACGGGACATGGTATGCCGCGGGCTGATGTTGAAGCTGCACCGCGAGGGGCTGATCGAGTTGCCGCCGGTGCGGCAGGTTCCCTGCAATCCTCTGGCCCAGCGCAGCCAGCCCACTGTGGTTTCCGTAGATGCGCGGCCGCTGCAGGCCAGGCTGAGCGAGATCCAACCGCTGGAGTTTCGCCAAGTGCGGCGCATGCCGGAAGAGGCGCTGTTCAACAGCTTACTGGAGCAGTACCACTATCTCGGCTACACCCAACCGGTGGGAGAACATCTGAAGTACCTGATCTACACGCAGGAGCGCCCGATCGCTTGCATCGCGTGGTCCTCGGCACCGCGCCACCTGGGCAGCCGCGATCGCTTTATCGGTTGGTCGGCCGAGGCGCGGCGGCAGAATGTTCGTCTGCTGGCCTACAACCCGCGCTTTCTCATTCTGCCGTGGGTGCGGGTGCCGCATCTGGCTTCGCATATTCTCGGGCAGATGGCGAAACGGCTGGCGGGCGATTGGCAACGCTGGTATGGGCATCCGGTCTATTTTCTGGAAACCTTCGTCGACCCGCAGCGCTTCCGCGGCACTTGTTATCGTGCGGCCAACTGGATTCGGTTGGGTTGCACCACCGGGCGCGGGAATAACGCACCGACGAAGAAACCTACCCTCCCCATCAAGGAAGTCCTGGGTTATCCCTTGCGAAAAGACTTTCGGCAACGATTGGCGGAGGTCGCGAACGGATGAAACCTCCGCTCCCACGGTTGGAAGTAAGCCGCGAAGAACTACAGAGCCTGCTGGAACATGCCCGTAGCGCGCTGTCGGAGCAGGAGTACCAGCAACTGAAAGCGGCGCTGGATACGCTGGTGTACTTGACCCAGTTGGTGGAGGACAAGAATACGACCATCGGCCGGCTGCGGCAGATTTTGTTTGGGGCCAGCAGCGAGAAGATGAGCCAAGTGCTGGAAACGCTGGCGGCCAATCGCGCCCTCTCCAGGGAGCAAGATGGCGGTGGGAAGTCGGAGGAGGAGAAGACCTCGCCTCAGCCGCCGGAGTCGGCCCCCAGCCCGGGACATGGGCGCAACGGCGCCGACGCTTACCCCGGTGCTCGGCAAGTCAAGATCAAACACTCTTCTCTAAAGTCCGGGAATCGCTGCCCGGGATGTCAGAAGGGCAAGCTCTATGCGTTGGCAACGCCGGGAGTGCTGATCCGGGTGGTGGGGCAAGCACCCTTGGCGGCCACCGTGTATGAGCTGGAAAAGCTCCGCTGCAACCTTTGTGGCGAGGTGTTTACGGCGGAAGCTCCGGAAGGAGTAGGGACGGAAAAGTACGATGCAACCGCAGCGAGCATGATCGCGCTGCTGAAGTACGGGAGCGGGTTTCCGTTCCACCGCCTGGAACGACTGCAGGGCAGCCTGGAGATTCCGCTACCGACCTCGACCCAGTGGGAGATCGTGGCGGAGACGGCCGAATGGATCGAACCCATCTACCAGGAACTGATCCATCAGGCGGCGCAGGGAGAGGTGCTGCACAACGACGACACCACGATGAAGATCCTGGCCCTGATGGGAGAAAGCCTTCCGCGCCAGCCGTCGGCCGAGCAGGAGTTGGAGGAGAAGTCGGAGCGCACCGGGATTTTCACCTCTGGGATCGTGTCCACGCGTGCGGGACAGAAGATCGCGCTGTTCTTTACCGGGCGCAAGCATGCGGGCGAAAATCTGGCGACGGTGTTGGCGCAACGGGCGAAGGAGTTGGGACCTCCGATCCAGATGTGCGACGCACTGTCGCGCAATCTGCCGAAAGAGTTTCAAATCATTGTCGCGAACTGTATCGCGCACGGGAGACGCAAGTTTGTCGAGGTGGCGGCGAAGTTCCCCGAGGAATGCCGTTATGTGTTGGAAACCTTGGGAGAGGTGTACCAGCACGATGCCTTCTGCCGGGAGCAGGGGATGTCGCCGGAGGAACGTCTCGGCCACCACCAAAGCCATAGCGGTCCGCGGATGAAAGAACTGGAGAAATGGTTCGGGGAACAATTTGCGGAGCGCAAAGTGGAGCCCAACTCCAGCTTGGGCCAAGCCATCACCTACATGCAGAATCACTGGGAACGACTGACGCTGTTTTTACGCCAAGCGGGAGCACCGTTAGACAACAATCTTTGCGAACGGGCCCTGAAGAAGGCCATCCTGCATCGCAAAAATGCGCTCTTCTATAAGACCCAGAACGGGGCTCACGTTGGCGACCTCTTCATGAGCCTCATCCACACCTGCCAACTCTGTGGCGCCAATCCCTTCCAGTATCTGACCGAGCTACAGCAACACTCCGAAGAGCTATCGCGGAACCCGGCGCAGTGGATGCCCTGGAATTACCGGGAGGCACTGAAACAGGCTGAGGCACCGCTGCATCGCGGGTAACCTCGCATAGCCTTTCTATAAACTTGCTGGAAGGACACCCCCATGACAAAACCTGAAACCCGATATCAGAAATACCTAGCCCGCAAGCGGCAAAAGCAGGAAAAGAAGACAACCCAGACCAAACCGGGAAAAGCTGGGTCGATGGCCAGCCAGATAGCTCTGGCCGGCAATGCCCCGATCCATGAATGTCTGGTCCCAGCGAATCTGTTTGAGCGGGGGATCGGTAACTTGGTCTTCAGTCGCTCGCTGCCGGATGGGCGCATGGCCCTCGCCATGTTCCTGCTGGACGTGTTTTGCCTGGGGGTCAAGAATACCTTTTTCGCCATCGTGGCCAGAGACGAGTATGACAGGCGCCTGCGCAGTTGGCGGGAGGCCGAGAGCTTGCAGCGGATCGATCCTGCCTGTTTGCGGAAGCTGGTGGAAGGCGGCGTGGTCTACGCGCGCGAGCTGGGATTCAACCCCCATGCCGATTATGTCGTAGTGCACCAGATCTTCGGCGACGTGGAGGCCGCAGCCTGTCCATCTCATTTCGAGTATGGGCATGCGGGCAAGCCCTTCTATATTTCCGGTCCCCATGAGACCGCGACTCAAGTGCGGACCATCGTCGACCAGCTCCAGCGGCGCTTGGGCCCGGGAAACTTTGAGTACCTCGTGTTGGCACAGTAGCCCAGCGACGGGGAAAGTGGGTCGGCTGACTGTCAATCGACAAACTGAAATATTGAGTGGTCCAGACTGAATTTACGCAGGCTCACCGGAAGGACACTGCAGTTTGAAGAGGAACGGTTCGCCGATCTGGAGAGCCCGGAACTGTTGCTGTCCGCTGGGTTGCCAGAAATTGACTTCGTCGAGCCCGTTCAAGCCGGACAAGAAGTCGAACCAGTCACGATCCGTGGTTCCGACAAAGAAGCGCACGCCGACAGGTTCGCGCCGAAGGAGGACTTGGAGGACTGGACGCAAGACCTCGTAATCCACCTGAAATATCTGCCAGCCACGTCCAAGCACCGGGAAGCTGGCAAGGAGGACATCGTGCAAACGTTCGATCCTTCCAAGCACTATGGCGCGAACCAGCCCCGGTTCCAGAACTACATCAATCTCTGCCTTACGAACAGGGTCAGAACCATCCATTCGAAGCGCATGAAAGACGCGATGTGCCACACGGGCAACTTGTCGCTAACCGGGCAAATGGACTCCGAGAGGTGTGGTGAGGTGGACGATGAATACTGCCATTCGCACTCGGAAGTTTTGCGAAGTGCTGCTGCCGCATCTGAGAAACGGGCGCGGCATAGAGCCTCCGTCAAGAAGTTCATTGATTTCGTGCGGCAGGAAGACCCGAGCGTTCTGCCCGCGATAGAGGCGATCCTCGCGACTGGCACGCATGGCGATGGCGATGGCTTCCTTGGCACAA
>DATCCF010000069.1:0-23201 GCA_036511435.1 Terriglobales bacterium
AGCAGTTTAAGAATTACTGTAGTCGAGCGAGCACGGGTAGAGCGGCGCTTCAGCGCCGCGTTCCCGCTGATCCTTCACCTCCGAGCCGGCTTCAGCCGGCGGCACCTAGACTACACAAATAACTAAACCGCTCTAGCCCAGCCTTTCAAGGCTGGGTAGGCGTTTGTCATGAAGACGAGTCCCGTAGGGACGGCAGAGACAAACATCGCAATGTGCCGACGATCACCGCAAAGCCCAATTCCACACGACTATCGTCGGCTCATGGCGCACACCCACACCTGCAACCTCGTGCATTGCGTATTCAGCACCAAAGACCGGGCCAACCTCATCCCCGATCCGGAAAGACTCTGGCAATATGTTGGCGGAATCGCGCGCCAGAAACACATTCTGTTGCTGGCCGCCGGCGGCACCGCCAATCATCTCCATCTGCTCATCTCGCTGCCGCCGACCATCACTTTGGCCAAGGCGGTGCAGGAGCTCAAGGGAAATACTTCACGATGGCTGAATGAAACGTCCCGGTTTGCGTGGCAGGAGGGATACAGCGCGTTTAGCGTGAGTCAGTCGCAACGCAAAACGGTGGTGGATTACATCGACCACCAGGCTGAGCATCACGCGAAATGGAGCTTCGAGCAGGAATTCCTGACGTTGCTGAAGAAATCGGGAATTCCCTACGATCCGCGGTTTGTGTTTGGGTAGTTTTCTCTGCCGTCCCTACGGGACTCGGATTTATTACGCTGCTTTCCCAGCCTTGAAAGGCTGGGCTAAGCTCTTTCGTCCCGCTCCGCGGGACTCGCGCGTGGTGGCTCCAAACCCGGATGCCGACGAGGAGTTGAGAACCAGTTCAGGTTAAGGATTGCCGAGTGACCCGGCCAAGCTCCCAACTTACGCCTGAAAGTTTCTATCTGGGGTGCCCCGTTCCTAGCCCGGTTTTGGCTAGGGCGGGACAAATTTCAAGGCAGAATCCAGTGTCGTCCCCGGGGGACTCGAAGTCGAATTAACCGCCCACCCACCGTTGAAACGGTGGGCTATCATCTTTCGCGGCCGAGGCGCTCGGGTTGTGCCAGTTTCGCCCAGCGTGCCGAGTCCCACATTGTGGGATGAAAGGGCTTAAGCTAAGCGCGGCAACAAGATTTCCCCCCGTACCCCCTTTGATGTCGCGTTCAAGCTGGAATCGCTAACGCGAGAGTCCCGCCACGCGGGACGCGATAAGAAAGCCCACCGTTTCAACGGTGGGAAGACTTGAGTAAGAAGACCGAGTGCCCCGGGCACGGCACAACGGCGGCCAGGAGAGAATCCTGTATCGTCCCCGAGGGACTCGAACTCGAATTAACCGCCTACCCACCGTTGAAACCGTGGGCTTTCATCTTTCGCGCCCGAGGCGCTGGGGTTCCGCTCGGTCGGGATGACAAGGCAGGGGCTAGTGGTTAGGGGTTAGTGGGCCAGCAAGATTTGGCTGACGGCTGACGGCTGAGAGCTGACAGCAGAAAAGTAGGTCCCTCCGCTCGGACGCCGCGGCGACCTCGGTCGGGATGACAAATCGAGGTGGCCCACTGAGACACTAACTTTCCACGCGCGGCGACGGTCGCCGCGCCGTCAATGCCAGCTCTGTTCCTTTTGCCCGGGTCATCCCCGCCTTGTGCTTGGGTAGGTTTCCTCTGTCGTCCCTGCGGGACTCGGGTTCATTACACCGCTCTCCCAGCGCTGACGCGCTGGGCTAAGCTCTTTCGTCCCGCAAGGCGGGACTTGCGCCTGGCGCCTTGAGCGGCCGATACAAGAATGGCGTTCGGCCCGGTCGAGCTGTCAATTTGCTTCCGAAAATCTCATCTGAATTGAACTGTATCGTCCCTACGGGACGGCAGAGGATAGCCACCATTTATACTGAGAAACTATTTCCCGCCGCAGTTCGATTGACTCCAAATTTTCACGTTCAGCCCGCTCAATCTGCACTAGAATTGTTCTAGGAGTTTGAGTTTGCCTAAATTCGAAGAGTGTCTCCAGCGGCTGGAAAAAATCGTGACGGAACTCGAGAAGGGGGACGTCTCCCTCGATCACGTGCTGGAGCTGTTCGATGAGGGTATGAAGCTTTCCAGTTCCTGCCGCAAGGAACTGGAGGAAGCCGAAGGCAAAGTGGAAATCCTGCTAAAGCGCAATGGCAAGCTACATCCGGAAGCCTTCGAACCCGCGACCCAACCGGGCGACGCCGCAAAGTAGTTGCCGCCCATGAATGCCAACGTTGTGTCCTGCGCCGCGTAGTGTGGGGTGCTTGTTTTATTTGGATGGCAACAGCTATCCCTTCCGCCACTCGAAAAGGGGTTTGCCATGCGGCCTATTAATGTTGTTCTCGCTCACCACGATGCAGTTGCGGCCGACCGCCTGGCTGCATCCCTCGGTAAACAGTTTCGCAACCTCGCAATTGCAAAATCTGCCGGGGAAATTGCCCCTGCGGTGGCGAGCCTTCACGCTCCATTCGCGGTCGTGGACCTGGAGTTGGTTGACTTCTCCAAACTGAAGTCTCTCTGCGCGCAATTTCCCGGAACCGCTTTCGTGTGCATCCATCGTCTGGCGGACGATCGCATGTGGTCCGATGCCTTGGCTATGGGTGCCGTGGATTGCTGTCACTCCAGCGACGTGCAGGGCATTCTGCTGGCCTCGGAGCGTTACGTCGTGCTCACTCGTTCGCGGTCCGCGGCGGCGTGAATAGCTGCAGCAGGGACGGCGCGTTGCGGAAATCGGGGATTGATTACGATCCGCGGTTCATCTTTGGATAACTGTGTGTGCCGTCCCCGAGGGAATCCGATCTCCTTTTCATGCGTACCCACCGCTGAAGCGGTGGGCTTTCTTATTCTGTCCCGCTTGGCGGGACGGATTTCTTTGGCCCTGCTGAATCTTGGGGGCAGACAAGAGCATTGGGGCCGGTACTCCATTCTGCCCTAGTACGGCCCGATAATGCCTCCGACGTTGCGCGAGGGCGGCAACTTCGCCGTAGTCGCCAAGGTCTCCACGCCCCAGTATTTCGCGAACACGTCCAGGTACTTGTAACCCGAGCCGGTATTGAAAAGCACCACTCGATCGCTGCTCGCGAGAAATCCGCTCTGCAACAGTTGCTTGTAGGCGGCGAGTGCAGCGCCGCCTTCGGGAGCGGCGAAGACGCCCTCCGTCGAAGCCATCTCCTTCACCCCGTCCATGATCGCGTCGTCACTGACGGCAATCGCCGTGCCAGCGCTCTGGCGCACGATGTCGAGAATGATGAAGTCGCCGTACGCCTTGGGCACGCGCAGCCCGGCAGCCAGCGTATGCGCGTCCGGCCACATTTCCGACGCGGCCTTGCCTTCATGTAACGCTTTAGGGATTGGCGCGCAACCATCTGCCTGCACGCAGATCATCTTGGGGCGCTTTCCTTTGGCGATCCAGCCCAATTCTTCCATTTCCTCGAACGCCTTCCACATGCCGATCAGCCCCACGCCTCCTCCCGTCGGGTAAAGGATGGCGTCGGGCAAGCTCCATCCCATTTGTTCGGCCACTTCATAGCCCATGGTTTTCTTTCCTTCCACTCGGAACGGTTCCTTCAACGTCGAGACATCGAACCAGCCTTCCTGGTCTTTGTGCTCGGCGACCATTCGCCCGCAATCGCTGATCAGCCCATCCACCAGCGTCAGATGCGCGCCACTAGCTTCGACCTCCAACCGATTCGCGATCGGGACATCCTTCGGCATGAAGACGTATGCCTCCAGCCCGGCGGCGGCGGCATAGGCGGCCAGCGATCCTCCGGCGTTGCCTGCCGAAGGAGCTGCCAGCTTCGTGAGCCCATAGTGACGCGCCATGGTCAACGCCGCACTCATGCCTCGAGCTTTGAATGAGCCCGTCGGATTCAAGCCCTCGTCCTTAATCAGCAGATTAGGGTACTTGCGGCTCGGCAGCATCGGCGTAAGTCCCTCGCCGAGCGTCACGGGCTCGGCATCGGGAAGCACCGCCGCGTAGCGCCACATGCTTTTCGGTCCAGCGTTGACCGACTCGCGAGTCACGTTCCGCCGAATCTCCGCCAGATCGTAGCGAACGTAGAGAGGACCTCCATCCTTCGAGCAGACGTTTTGGGCCGTCTCCGCCATGAACGTCGCGCCGCACTTGCTGCATTCGAAACCAATAATCTTCGCCATGGAAATAATTGCCTCGCAAAAACCTCGCAGTGTAACACTCATCACCGCTTCCGCGCAGCGAGGTGGGTTACTCTTGAGTGTTATAATTCGCGCAATTCTCGCCAATCCGATGACTGAGCCGTCCACCCCACTGATGCGACAGTATGCCGCGATCAAGAAAGAGCATCCCAACGCGCTCGTCTTCTTCCGCCTGGGCGATTTCTACGAACTCTTCTTCGAAGATGCCGTGGTCGCCTCGCAAGAACTGCAAATTACTCTGACCTCGCGCAACAAGGAAAAAGGCATCGCGATACCGATGTGCGGCGTGCCGTACCACTCGGCCGAAGGTTACATTTCCAAGCTGATCCGCAAAGGATTTAAGGTCGCCATCTGCGAACAGATGGAAGATCCGCGCATGGCCAAAACGCTGGTGAAGCGCGAAGTCACGCGCGTGCTCACGCCAGGCACCGCGGCTGACACGCATCTTGGCTCGGAAGAGAATAACTTCCTGGGTTGCGTGGCGCGGGCCGGAAACGCGTTCGGCTTCGCGGCGCTGGACCTCTCGACCGGCGAATTTCGTGCGACCGAATTTCAGGGCGACGATGCCGAGCGCCGCGTGCGTGAGGAACTGCTGGTGCTCCGTCCGCGCGAAGTGCTGTTCGCGTCGTCTCTTCCCCTGTTCGATCAACCAGGCGGCACCGCCTCTGCGCCCGTAGCCGCCTCGGCGCCGCGCATCACGTCGCTGGAAAATGCCTCCTGGGCCGAGACCCCTCTCGACGATTGGGTGTTCTCTCCCGACTACGCCATTCCGCAGGTCGAAAACCATTTCGGCGTGCTCTCGCTGGAAGGATTCGGACTGGCGAACCGATCGGCGGCGGCGACTGCGGCGGGGGCCATCCTGCATTACGTTCGCACTACGCAGCGTGGCACGCTCGATCATGTGGACCGCATTGGCTTCTACGAGCGGCAAAACTGCCTGGTGCTGGACGCGGTCACGGTACGCAATCTTGAGTTGATCGAGCCGCTGTTCGCCGGCGCCGCCGATAATGCCACGCTGTTTCGCTGTCTGGACTGCACCATTACCCCGATGGGCAAACGCCTGCTGCGCGCCTGGATGCTGCGCCCTTCGATTGATGCCGGCGAGATCAACCGGCGGCTTGATGCAGTCGAAGGCATGGTGAAGGACGTGGTTGCCCGCGAAGAACTCCGTCGCTCACTGGATGGCATTCTCGATCTGGAGCGCTTGCTGAGCCGCGTAACTCTGGAAACGGCGAATCCGCGCGACCTGCTCGCGCTCGCAACATCGCTAGCTAAGCTTCCCACGGTGCGCGTCGCGCTGTCGCACTTCCCTGCTGAGCGTCTCCTGACGCTGCATGCGCAATGTGACGAACTGGCGGACCTGCGCAACCGGCTGGTGACGTCGCTCGAAGATGAGCCTCCGCTTACGCTGGCGGACGGCGGGGTCATCCGGTCGGGAGTCGATGCGGGACTCGACGAACTTCGCGACCTGAGCCGTAACAGCAAACAGTACATCGCACAGATCGAGCAGCGCGAACGCCAGCGCACCGGCATCGGTTCGCTAAAGGTCAAGTTCAACAGCGTCTTCGGCTATTACCTCGAGATCTCCAAGGCGAACCTGCACCTCGCGCCGAGGGAGTACGAACGCAAGCAGACCCTGGTCAACGCCGAGCGCTTTACCACGCCAGAGTTGAAGGAGTACGAGGTCAAGGTGCTCGACGCCCAGGAGAAGATAGTCGAGATCGAGCGGCGCCTGTTTGCGGAGTTGCGCACCGCCATCGCCGCCGAGGCGCGACGCATCCGGCAGACCGCGCTGGCGCTGGCGGAAATCGATGTGCTCGCTGCGTTTGCCGCGCTTGCCGCGAATCGCAACTACTGCCGTCCGCTGTTCAAAGATGGCGCGGACATCGAAATTGTTGAAGGGCGTCACCCTGTGATCGAGCAGATGGAGATCCCCGGAGCCACCAACCGCTTCGTCCCCAACGATCTCTATCTGAACGGCACAACCCATTCGATCCTGGTCATCACCGGGCCGAACATGGGAGGCAAGTCCACGTACTTGCGGCAAGCTGCGCTTATCGTGCTGATGGCGCAGATGGGATCGTTCGTTCCCGCGCGGTCGGCAAGCCTGGGACTGGTGGACCGCATCTTCACCCGCATCGGCGCTGCCGATAACTTGGCGCGCGGGCGCTCGACCTTCATGGTGGAGATGACCGAGACCGCGGCAATCCTCAACACCGCGACCTCGCGCTCCCTGATCCTGCTCGACGAGGTAGGGCGCGGCACTTCAACCTACGATGGACTGGCGATCGCGTGGGCTGCTATCGAATATATCCATGCCAACACCCACGCCAAGACGCTGTTCGCCACGCATTATCACGAGCTGACGGAGCTGGCCGACCGGCTTAGCGGGGTGAAGAACTATCACGTCTCGGTGAAGGAGAGCGGCGGCGGGATTGTCTTTCTGCGCAAGGTGGAGGAAGGCGCGGCCGACAAGAGCTACGGTATCGAGGTCGCCAAGCTCGCTGGACTACCCGCCGATGTAGTGAATCGCGCGCGCGAGGTGCTGGCCGAGCATGAGAGCGCCGAGCGCAACGCGGTCAAGCATCTGGCACACGACGAAACGCGCGAGGCCGCGCCTTTGCAGCTAACAATCTTCACTCCGCTTTCGCAGAAGATCGTGGATCGTATCAAGGACACGGACCTCAACCGCATCAGCCCAATGGATGCGCTCACCCTGCTGCATGAACTCAAGAAGCAAATGGAGTAGAACAGTTTCAGAGTGCTGTGACTCGGGTAGAGCGGACCTTCAGGTCCGCACAAATCAAAGCCCCGCAGGGGCGAAATAATATTAGCCCAGGGCGGAAGCCCTGGGTAAAGTCCGAAAACCTAACGAGTCCCTTCAGGGACGACACAGTTCTCACATACCCTCTTCATGCTCTCGTAAATCCGCACGATTCTTAGCGGCCTAAGGCGCAATTCCCTGCGTACCTGAATTTCTGCGCCCCAAGCGTTACACTTTCTTATCTCTTATGGCTTCCAGAAGCACACTCGAACTTCGCCAGCAGGTCGGTCAGTTGCTCATCATGGGCTGCGGCGGGACCACGATGTCTGGGCGCCTGCGATCCATGTTGGGCACGCTGCATCCGGGCGGCGTGATCCTCTTCCAGCGCAACATCGAGGAGGCTGCCCAAACGCACGCGCTGCTGCGCGATGTGCAGAAGGCGGTTTCCAATCCCCTATTTCTGTGCGTGGACATGGAAGGCGGAACGGTCGATCGCCTGCGCGATGTGATTGCGCCGGCGCCAGCCGTTGCCGAGGTCGCAGCCGCAGGTGCAAAGAAGCTTTTCCGCAAACATGGCCGCATCATCGGCGAAGAAGTGCGTGCGTTAGGGTTCAACACCGATTTCGCGCCGGCGCTCGACCTTCAGCTTGAGCCCTCGAAAAGTGTGCTGACCTCGCGAACGGTTTCGCCCGACCCTGAAGAGACGATCCAGTACGCTCGCGAGTTCCTGCGCGGACTCAGCGACTGTAAGATTCTTGGCTGCGGCAAGCACTTCCCGGGGCTAGGGGAAGCGAATCTTGACTCGCACAACGAACTGCCCGTGATCGACAAGCCTTGGAAGCGCCTGTGGAATGAAGACCTGCTTCCCTATCGCGAGTTGCGGCGCGATTTGCCGTTCGTCATGGTGGCACACGCGGCTTATCCCCAGGTTACGGGCGACCGCACTCCTGCGTCGCTGTCGAAGAAATGGATGAGCGAGGCCCTGCGAAAAAAGATCGGTTATCGCGGGCTCATCATCACCGACGATCTCGACATGGGTGGAGTGCTGGCAGCAGCCTCCATTGAGGATGCCGCAGTGGAGACCCTTCGCGCTGGGGCCGACATGTTTCTCGTCTGCCAGAAAGAAGAGAGCGTGTGGCGGGCGTTCGAGGCGGTTTACAAGCAGGCCGAGAGTGACAAGAAGTTTGCCAAGCTCATCGCCGGGAAGGCGCGACAGGTATTGGCGGCGAAGAAGAAGTCTCGCGCGCTGAAGTCACGCGTGGCTGCCGCTCCGACGCAAAAAACCGTGGACAAGCTCCGCCGCAACATCTGGGAATTCAGCGAAGAAGTGCGGGCCAGCACACTCGCGGCCCGTCTTTGAAGGAGCACAGCTTTATAGATCGCTGCACAAGTAATGTCCCTTGTGGGCCGTTTGGAATTGACGCTTCTGAAATTGTCATTACGAGCGAAGCGAGGAATCTGCTGTGGTTTGCGCCTGGAACGACGGATGGGGAAAACAGCAGATCCCTCACGGCCTAAAGGCCGTTCGTGATGACAACTCAGAAATAGCGTAAACCGGACATAACTTATGCAGCACTCAATAGCTGTGCAGTACCGGTGTTAGCAGACTTGGGCTTCAGCCCTGAGGGAAGATTTATGAGTTCGAGCAATGGGTCCTTGGGTTCCTTACCTGGCGCAGAAGGCGTCACTTCAGCGGCTAAAGCTTGTTCCCTTGCGGATTCTTACGGCACGGCTGAAGCCGTGCCCCTTCAAAACGGTTCTTCGGAGCTTGCGCCTTGATCGTCGCGGGGGTGATGAGCGGCACTTCAGCCGACGGAATCAACGTCGCGCTGGTGCGCATCCAGGGGCGCGGTTTCCACTCGCGCTTCGAGCTGCTGGCGCATTACGAGTTTCCCTATCCGGCCAATGTTCGGCGAGTTGTCCTCGCGACGATGAACGCGGGCTCCGCCAGCGTCCCCGATCTTTCGCGATTGCACTTCCTTCTTGGTGAACTCTATGCGGACGCGGTCCGCGCCGCACAGCGATGCGCCCGCCTGGAGTGCGAACTAGTGGGCTGCCACGGACAGACACTCTATCACCAGGGAAGTCCAGCGCTCTTCTTGGGCCGCCGCATTGCCTGCACCTGGCAGAGCGGCGAAGCGGCCATTATCGCGGCGAAGGTCGGGGTGCCGGTGGTTTCCGATTTCCGTCCCGCCGACATGGCTGCCGGCGGCAAAGGGGCACCCCTCGTACCTTTTCTCGATTACGTGCTCTACCGCCATCGCCGTTACGGCCGCATCGTGCAAAATCTCGGCGGCATCGCTAATCTCACGGCGATTCCGCCGCGAGCGCTTCCGCAGGATGTGGTTGCCTTCGACACCGGTCCCGGCAACATGGTGATCGACGCCGTCACCGAGCACTTGTTCGAGCGGCCCTTTGATCGCAACGGACGGATCGCTGCTCGCGGCGAACCCATCGAGCGAGTCCTGCAACAGTTGCTCCGGAATCCATTCTTCCGGCAGAAGCCGCCGAAGACCGCCGGCCGCGAGCAGTTCGGCCGCGAGTTTGTGCGCGACTTTCTGCGACTTTGCCGCCGCGCTGACGACCGTGACATTGTCGCCACCGCAACCGCACTTACCGCACACTCCATTGGCATTGCCGTGCGCAAGTTTGTCGTGCCACTGGCGGAGCCTCCTGCGCGTTTTCGCGAACTCGTAGTTTCCGGTGGAGGAACGAACAATCTGACCCTGATGCGAATGATTCGAGAAGAACTGGCGCCGCTGAAAATGCGCGTGCGCACCAGCGACGATTTTGGACTCCCCTCGCAGGCCAAGGAAGCCGTCGCTTTCGCGATGCTGGCCTACCAGACGTGGCGTCATCTGCCGTCCAACATCCCCTCCGCCACCGGAGCCACGCGGCTGGCGATCCTGGGTAAGGTCAGCTATGCGTAATTTGTTCTTCACCACGGAGCACACGGAGGGCACGGAGAAGATCGAGAGTTCATTTACCACAGAGACACAGAGACACAAAGAAGAAAGACCTGAAGTAAGAAACAAATGCAATACAAAGAAGCTTGGGCCGGAACAGAAAGAGTGGCGATTTGGACATCTCAGATCTAAGTTTTCTCTGTGTCTCTGTGTCTCTGTGGTTCTACTCTGTCTCTTGCTCTTGCACACTGGCTGTTCCAGCAAGCCCGATCCCAACACGCTGGTCATGGTCATTGAGAGCAGTCCGACGAACCTAGACCCCCGGGTAGGGGTGGATGCGCAGTCGGAGCGAATCGACACGCTTCTCTTCGATTCGCTGGTCCGCCGGGATGATCGCTTCAACCTGCAGCCATGGCTGGCTGACAGTTGGGAAATACCCAATGCGCAAACCTACATTTTTCATCTGCATCATGGAGTCCACTTTCACAATGGCCAACTCCTGGCTGCGCGGGACGTCAAATGGACCTTCGATTCGCTCCTGAGCGGTAAACTCCGCAGCGCTAAAACAAGCACGTACGCGCCCGTTGACCACATTGACGCGCCCGACGACTATACCGTCGTTTTTCATTTGAAGGAACCATTTGCGCCGATGCTGTGGAATCTCTCCGACGGCGCGATCGGCATCGTGCCTTATGGCAGCGGCGATGAGTTTAACCGCAAACCCATCGGCTCCGGGCCATTTCGCTTTGTACGCGCGCAGATGGACAAAGAAGTAGTGATCGAACGCAATCCCGACTATTGGGCGACGCCGGCCAAGCTGGAGCGCGTGGAGTTCAAGGTAATTCCTGACGCCACTACACGCGCGCTCGAGCTGCGCAAGCAAAGCGCCGACATCGCGCTGAACTCTCTGGCGGCCGACACGGTAGTTGCTCTCGAACGCGATCGCGATCTCACGGTCGCGCAGTCGCCCGGCACGATTTACGCCTACCTTGCCATGAACCTCCGCGATCCCGTCCTGAAGGACGTTCGCGTCCGCCGCGCCATCGCGTATGCCATCAACGTGGGGCCGATTATTCATTACCTGCTGCGCGACCAGGCGCGCCCTGCGTACAGCGTGCTGCCACCCCAGCACTGGGCCTACGATGCAGACGTTGCCAAGTATCCTCACGATCCGGCGCGGGCACGGCAGATACTGGATGACGCAGGCTACCATGCGACCAACGGTATTCGATTTCACCTCACCCTGAAGACTTCCACCGACGAGTCGACGCGGTTGCTGGCAGCGGTGTTGCAGCAGCAATTGCGCGAGGCCGGCATCGCGCTCGACATTCGCACCTTCGAATTCGCAACGTTCTTTGCGGACGTGACCAAAGGCGCTTACCAGATACATTCCTTGCGTTGGGTGGGTGGCAGCAACCTCGATCCTGACATCTTCGAGCACGTCTTCGATTCCGGCAGCTTCGCGCCCAAGCGCGCCAACCGCACCTTTTACTCCAACCCGCGCGTGGACGACTTGATCCGTGAAGCCCGCAGCACCGTCGACCAGCAGAAACGCAAAGTCATGTATGACGAGGTCCAGCGCATCATCGCCGAGGACCTGCCGTACATCAACCTTTGGTATCTCGATAACGTGCTGGTGCACACCAAGCGAGTGCGGGAAATCGACCTGAGTCCCTCCGGCAACTACGATTTCTTACGCACGGCTGAGCTGGCGCATTGAGAGAAACTCAACCCTCAGACACGTGATAACATCGAAATCCAGCGTCAACCAAGGACTGCAACCGCTTGCGCATACTTTTCGTCGGTGACATTTTCGGGCGCCCCGGGCGCACCATCGTTCACGAGCGCCTGCCTGAATTACAAAGGCAACACGGCGTTGAACTCACCATTGCCAACGGCGAGAACTCCGCCGGCGGCTTCGGCATCACTCCACAAATTGCCGAAGAGCTGTTCGAACTCGGCATCGACGTCATCACCACCGGCAACCACGTCTGGGACAAGCGCGAGATCATCGATTACATGAACTCCGCCAACGGAAATGAGGCGTCGCTGGCCCGTCGCGTCCTGCGTCCAGCCAACTATCCCGCAGGGTCGCCGGGCTTTGGCTGGTACGAGGGGCGCACACGCAGCGGTGTCGCGTATTGCGTCATCAACCTTCAGGGCCGCGTGTTTATGACCAACAACGACGACCCCTTTCGCTTCGCCGATCAACTGCTCAAGCGGATCACCGCGAAGGTAATTTTGGTGGACTTCCACGCTGAAGCCACGTCGGAGAAGATTGCGATCGGCTGGTACCTTGAAGGAAGAGTAACAGCGGTGCTCGGAACCCATACCCATGTACCCACGGCCGACGAGCAGGTGCTGCCGGGTGGCACAGCCGTGCAAACCGACGTGGGCATGACCGGTCCCTACGACGGCGTCATCGGCGTGCAAAAGGAACAAATCCTCGCTCGCTTTCTGACGAATATGCCGGCTCGCTTCGAGGCGGCGACGAACGACGTGCGCCTGTGCGCAACCCTTATCGATTGCGATCCCATAACCGGACGAGCAACCGCCGTTCAGCGAATCCTGTTGCGGCAGGAATAGCCCGGCAGTTGCTAATCGCTAGTCGCTGCATTAGCCTCATCGCCATGTCTCTTTCCGACGAATTCTGGATGGAGGAAGCGCTCCGTGAAGCGCAACGTGCGCTGGCGCTGGGCGAGGTTCCCGTAGGAGCGGTCGTAGTGAGCGAGGGACGAATCGTGGGCCGGGGATGCAACTGCCCTGTCACCGCCAACGATCCCACGGCACACGCCGAGGTCCTTGCGCTGCGGGAGGCCGGAGCGGCCATCGGGAACTATCGCCTGCTCGACTGCGATCTCTACGTGACGGTTGAGCCCTGCCCGATGTGCGCGGGCGCTATAACCCTTGCAAGAGTTCGCCGCCTGATTTACGGAGCGGAAGATGCTAAGGCCGGCGCTGTGCACTCCATGCTCCAGGTCCTCAATCATCCCAAGTTGAACCACAAGGTGGAAGTCAGCTCAGGAGTGCTGGCCGCACGGTGCATGCATCTGGTGCAGAGCTTTTTCCGGGAGAAGCGGGCTGAACGCGACGGCAATCGATGAGCAAGGCATTCAGCATCCCCGATGCAGTTGGGGTTCGATTGCGCAACGCTCAAGCGCCGCTAGCGATATGGCCTTTTGCCGCCCGGACCAGCGCCAGCGCCGTGAAGTCGTTTTGTGCGGGCGCCGCTCGCAGGAACTGCTGCACGCCGTCGAGGATAATGGCGGCAACATCTTTCGCGCAGTCGACCGAGGACCGCTCAAAGTGCTGTTTGACGCGCTCCAGCCCAAACTCTTCCTTCTTGTATGCCGCCTCCACCACACCCCGCGACACCAATAGTAACGATGCACCATGTTGCAAAGCAGCGGTCGGCGCTTCATACGTGGACGCAGAAAACAGTCCTAGAGGAAGGCCGGTGGCCGGCAACTCGGTGATCCCCGAAGGATCGCGTAACAATCCCGGAGTATGCCCCGCGTTCGCGTAGCAGATCGTGCCTAGTTCCTCGTTGTAGCAGCCGAGGAAGGCGGAACAGGAGCGAACTCCGGCAGCAGCCCGGCGAATGCTCAGGTTCAGCTCCAGGCAGAATTCCATCATGGCATCCGCCTCGTTGATCTCCTCGTCGGCAAATCTCTCACTGCCCAACTTCTGGAACGTTTGCCGCGCCGCCGCTACGATTTGGTTGTTCTCCTCGTGACTTCCTGCGATGTCGAGCAAGCCGAACACAACTCGGTTCGGGTTGGCACGAAGAAAGTGGTACAGGTCGCCACCCACCCGTTGTCCATAAACCATGCCGGCGATGTCGGCGCCGGAGACGGCGGGAAAATCTGCTTGGGTCGGAACAGCCCGGCACGGCGCTTCGCGCTCGCGTTGGAAAGTAAGCTTCATAGGGATCGTCAATCATAGCCCAAATCCTGCGGATTGCAAGAGTTTTGGTGAGACCTTAGATTTACCGGACGCTGGAGCACGGATTTCCGGATCAACCCTCGTGGCGAAGTGATCGACCAGCCCGTCGTGCCGGCATGTCAAACAATCTCCCTGAGAATTTCCTGCCGGTTGAGCGGATTACGCGCGCGGCACGATACGATAGCTGAGACCGAGGGAGGCAAGCGGATTGCGGATCGTTGCTGTCGGAGAGATCTTGTGGGATGTGATTGGCGAGCACGAGTATCTCGGTGGCGCTCCTCTGAACTTTGCCGCTCATGCCCAGAAGCTCAGCCACGAAGCCTTCCTGGTGAGCGCGGTGGGCGACGACGACCGCGGCCGACGCAGCCTCGATTGCCTGCGGCAATGGGGCCTTTCGACAGAGTTTGTGCAGGTCCTCCACGGCAAGGACACCGGAACGGCGCAGGTGGAGCTGGATTGCGAGGGCAAGCCTACATTTCGGATTGTGCGACCCGCCGCCTACGACTTTGTGACCCTCAGCAATGAGCAACTGCGAGCCATCTCCACATTGCGGCCGGACTGGATATATTTTGGCACGCTCTATCACATGTCTGCTCAAGCGCTAGATTCGACGCTGAAGCTGCTTGGAGCAACGCCTTCCGCTCGACACTTCTACGACGTCAACCTGCGTGAGGGCAACTGGAGCCTGGCCCTGGTCGAGCAACTGTCTTCGCATGCCGACGTCATCAAGTTGAGCGATAGCGAAGCCGAGTTCCTCGATGGCTTGCTCAATGCAGGCGAACAGGAGGGATCGGTCGAATACCTCTGCCGGCGATGGGCTGACCGCTATGGCTGCAAAACTATTTGTGTGACCTTGGGCGAGCGGGGCTGCGCAATCCTTAACCGTGGCACATACAGCGAAATTCCGGGCTACAAGGTGGAGGTAGCTGACTCGGTCGGCGCTGGCGATGCCTTCGCGGCGGCCTTGCTCCACGGCCTGGAACAGCGGTGGGACTCGCGCCGCCTTGGCGGCTTCGCAAATGCCGTGGGGGCGCTGGTCGCAAGCCGCCCCGGCGCAACCCCCGCCTGGAACATCAACGAGTGCCGGGGGATGCTGGGGGAGCGGTTTGACATGCAAGGAACGTAGGACTGCGCTAGCCAGTGCTCCGGCGGCACGCTCGTTTGCAGCCTCCCTCCAGCCGTATTAGCAAGTGTGCCCCGAACGGCATAAACTCTGGAATTGTCATTACGAGCGAAGCGAGGAATCTGCTGTTGTTTGCGCCTGGAACGACGACGGGGCCGAATAGCAGATCCCTCACGGCCTGAAGGCCGTTCGTGATGACAATTCAGAGATGGCGAAACCAGACATTACGTATGCGATACGCGATAAAATGCCCGCTCGTGTCAGCCTATTGCGCCTGTTGTTGCGCGATCAGCACGACGTCGTCATTCGACCGACCGCGGGCGACAGCCAGTTTCTTGTTCTTCCAATCGTAATCGAATCCGTAAATGAGCAGGTCGTTGAAATCGGTAACCAGTGAGGCGGACGCGCTGCCGATAGGCTGTACAACCAGGTTGGAGACGCCCTTATTGGTGACTCCGTAGTAGAGGGACTGTCCGTCGGCGGAATAGCGGAAGCTGGTGGAGATAAAGGGGCTGGGCGCGAAGCCCTTCACCGGCAATCCTCCCTCCGATGGAATGATCTCAACCCTGGCTTTGGTGTTTACGCCGGTACCGAAGGCGGTAAGCGCGGCGATTTGCTTTCCATCCGGTGAGATGGCAGCAAAGCTGACGAACTTATCGCTTAGTTGTTTAGCTTCCCCGCCAGCGAGCGGCATTTCCATTAGCACCTGCTTGCCCTTTTGCAGGCTGGTATAGAGAAAGTATTTGCTGTCGGGTGAACAGACTGCGTTCTGATCCACTTTTCCATTTGTGAGTACGGTTGCGCCGCCACTCTGGAGGTCAAGACGCCAGATATTGATGGTCTTTGTCTGTTTGTTGGGCATGGAAAAGAGCGCATGTGCGCCGTCCGGACAAGCCGAGAGACCACCCATCGGCAGGCGCTCTTTGTAGATCACGTTGCGGTTGCTGCCATCGGCATTCATCACGGCGATGTGGCTGTCGTAGTCCATGGCCAGCAAGCGTCCGTCCGGTAGCCAGGCGACGCTGATGTCGCCGTGATTGTCCACCTCGGTTGCACTGGGACTGGAGTTCGCCTCCGAACTTAGGGTGTACACCCCGGCCTGGGGCGTAACTTGAATTGCAACCAATTGTTCCCCGTCGCGGGTTACGCCCAGCGTGGAATTGCTGTAGACATTGAGATCGTTGGTAATGCGATGGAGCTTTTGTCCGGCAAGAGAAATCGCCCCAATCTGTCCATTCCAGTCGCTGGAAACGTCGTGAAAGATAAGTACCAGGTGGCGGCCGTCGGGCATCCAGGTGGGCTTTTGCAGCAGGGCAGTTCCCGCATATACGGTCTTCTCTTTTCCATTCGCGGGATTGAGAACCACGATTCTGCCGGGATTTTGATTGCCCGGGTCCAGCACCGCAGCGGCGATGGACTTGCCATCGATCGACCAGGCAGGATCGGAGTATCCCGGCAGAGGAAGCGCAGCCAGGACGCGCTCGCCGCTGCCATCGGCATGGGCAATGATGAGCTTAGAACTCGCTTCCGAAGAACTGTCTCGCAGGTAGACCATCTGTTGGCCGTCCGCCGAAAAGCTGACGGCGCTGTCTACATCTTCAACCAGCTTACGCGGTGTGCCTCCGAGCACTGGGATTTGGTAGAGAAACCCTACCCCTGGTTTGTCCGGCTCGCTCCGAACGAAGTACAAAAAGTCGCCGTTCGGTGTGAAGGTGAGTCCGGCATAACGGACCTCGTTCGGGGCCATGATCTGGGTATTGCTGCCCGTGGCAATGTGCCGCATCCATAGACTCAGCTGGCCGTGTCCCTCATCCGTCACATTCACCACGTACTTGCCGTCCGGGGAGATGGTCGCCAGCATTGCCCTGCCCGAGTTGGTGACCTTCTCCATGCTCATGTTCTGAAAGGGTACCGGGCCCGAGTCGCCGAGCCGCCGGGAAATCCAAGTGTAGAAGCCGTACAATCCGGCGGCGATCATGGCCAGGCTGAGAACCAGGACGAAGCCGGCGCCGCTCTTGTGACGCCGGGCGGCAGCGAGGATGACCGCACTGCTGCTGGATTGCATCGCCGGGCTGCTGCCACGCGCGGCGGGATAGGACGTCGACGCAGCCGCGATTGCTGTCGAAGATTGTCCGGTACCGTCCCGCTTCAGCCGTTTCAGGTCGCTGCGTATCTCCGCCCCGCTCTGGTAACGCAGTTCCACATCTTTCTCCAGCGCCTTGGAGATAATCTCCTCCAACTTGAACGGTACCGTTGGATTCAATTCGATGGGGGGTCGAGGGTTGCGGTCGAGAATGCCCTGAAAGACAACTGCGGAGGTGTTGCCTTCGAACGGAATCCTCCCCGTAGCCATTTCGTAGAAGATGGCGCCCAGGGAGAACAGATCGCTACGTCCGTCGAGCTCTTCCCCGCGAGCCTGCTCCGGAGACATGTAGGCGATGGTGCCTACCGTAGTGCCCGGCTGCGTCAGGTGCGACGGAGCGATCGTCACCGCATCGCCAGCGACGGTCTCCACCGCGGTATGCCGGTCATAGGTCAATTTTGCCAGACCGAAGTCCAGGATCTTCGCCTGTCCCCGCGTCGTGATGAAGATGTTGGCCGGCTTCAAGTCTCGGTGCACAATCCCTTTGCTGTGCGCCACGTCGAGAGCGTCGGTGATCTGAATACCGATGTCGATGATCTTGTCCACCGGAAGCGGGTGACCGTTGATCTTCTCGTTCAGACTCTGGCCTTCCAGCAGCTCCATGGCGATGGAGTGCTGGCCATCGCATTCCTCGATGGCATAGATGGTGCAAATGTTGGGATGGTTCAAGGCCGAGGCGGCACGCGCCTCCTGTTGGAAACGCTCCAGTGCGTGCCTATCCTGCTCGATGTCCTTGGAGAGAAACTTCAGCGCTACATGGCGGGCGAGCCGGGTGTCTTCAGCCTCGTACACCACGCCCATACCGCCGGTGCCCAGTTGTCTCACGATTTTGTAATGAAGGATGCTTTTTCCGACCAGGATATCCAAGGCTAAAATCTCCGCATAATTCGACTCTATTGTGCCGTGCGAGCAGCCGTCAAGGATAGGAAGAGGCTTGGCATCGCCGAGCAAGGCGCGGCGTCACGTGCCGGTTGTTCTGGGAGGTATCAGGGCACGACCCTTCGGCTGCGCTCAGGGTAGGCTTTTTAGTCGTGCCGAACGCAGCGCTGGGCTTTAGAAGCTTTGTCGCAACCTCGTGTGGTGTGCTGCGGTGGTAAAAAGCATACAAAAACCAGCCCCGAATGGGGCGAAAGAGTTTAGCCCAGCGCTTCAGCGCTGGGTAAAGTGGAAAATAAATCCGAGTCCCGTAGGGACGGCAGAGGTTGCGACACACCCTCTTTAGCCCTTGCAAAAACAGGTCCCTCAGGGGCTGAAGCCCAAGTCGTTGTTGTCCCCTTACGGCACGTCTGAACAGGCTGCGGAAAAATATGCGCAAAAACCCGCGGCTTGCACTTCTCGGTGGGAGCCCCCGCATTTATGCGGGGGAAGGAGCGCTTCAGCGCTCCGGGAAAAGCTGGACTTCAATCAATGCGCTTTAGCGCTGGGATCGCGAAATCCCAGGGCTAAAGCCCACTTTAGGATCGAATGCCTTTTCCGCTGGACTAAAGTCCAGCTTCCCCCTGCTGAAGCAGGGGGCTCCCACCAAAAGTCTTCCACAGACTTTTTCCGCAGCCTCTGAAGCCGTGCCCTGATACAAAACGAGTTATGGGATGGCTTCTAGGCCTTGTCTCCGCGGCCAAGCTCCTGCCAATTTGGAACAATCCTCCAGTGATCCGACGCGATTCTGCACTGTCACAAGGGTAATGTGACGGCTGTGCTTGCGCGCTGCAACAGCCGGACTACACTGGGGCTACACGAGGGTCAACCGACCGTAAGGAGGTAGCCCAAATGGTGGAATCTCTTCTCGATCAAGTACGCGATCGCATCGCGGAATCCTGCCAACCAGCAGAGCGAATGAAAACAGGCCGTCGACGACGCCTTGGACTAAGTTCGTTGCATCAACCATAACTTTCCGGGCGTGAGCCCGCGGAATGTCGCGAGGAGTTCAATATGCATTTCACCAAAGTTAAAGCCTTCCTCGACGGCCATGAAGTGAAATACGTTGTCATCTCTCACTCCAAGGCATACACCGCCCAGGGTATTGCTGCTGTCTCGCATATCTCGGGCAAATTTCTGGCCAAGACCGTGATCGTGAAACTCGACGGTGCCCTCGCCATGGCGGTGCTGCCGGCGTCCTACCAGGTGGACCTGATTGCTCTGAAGAGAGCGGTTGGCGTCAAGGATGCCGAATTGGCCAGCGAACGCGAGTTCAAACAGCACTTTCCCGACTGCGAGACCGGGGCCATGCCTCCATTCGGCAACTTATACGGCATCCCTGTATACGTCGACGAAACCTTGACGGAAGACGATGAGATCGCCTTCAATGCGGGCTCGCATCATGAGTTGATCAGGATGGCGTACACGGATTTCGATAGGTTGGTGCGGCCTCAGGTGATGAGCTTTTCCTCGGCGCGAACCGCCGAGCACGTGATGGCTTGAGTCGACTTTGATCGAGCGGGGCGGAACAAATCCAAGCATCGCCCGCTAGTGTTGCCGATGCTGTTCCGCCCCGCTCGATCAGCTTGAGCCACGAGTGACGATTTCGCCCGCAAGGAATGAAAAAAATAAACGCCCCCTTGGACGCGGTGAACTTGGACTATTATTCATGAGGATCTCACGCTTTGAAGGGGCACGGCTTCAGCCGTGCCGTAAAGCTGCTGTCATTATGATGGCTTTAGCCACTGAGGAACCCTCAGTTTTAAGACGGAGACCGACTTCCCTCAGGGGCTGAAGCCCAACTCTCCCCGCAGAAGTAACGGCGCGGCTGAAAGCCGCGCCCCTTCAAAGTTTGCTATCTTCAGCACCGAATACCAGTTCCGTGCAGATGCAAAGCCCGCTCACGCGGGCTTTGGTTTTGATCTGTGTTCCACGGCTAACGCTTTACGGATTGTGGTTCGGGAGTCCCGCCCTGTTGCGCCGTCAGCCTGGCGTTATTGCGCTGCGCGATCGTCCGCCGGGCGTTCTCCGCCAACTGCTTCGCTTGGGGCAATAGGTCCAGCGCCTTGGCCACAGCCGGATCGGTTTCAGCATGTGCCTTCATGCCTTCCTGCTGGCCAAATTCGTTAATGAACAATTCGGCCTTGATACTGGATTTGATCCAATCGCCATTCTCGGCCAACTCCGCCTCGGTGAAGGGGATTTTCTGCACGTCCAGGAACTTGCGGAACTCCTGCATCACCGCATCGTCAACTTCAAATTGTCTGTTGACTTTGTGGTTGATGACGTAGTGCTTGGCGAAGTTGAAGAACGTGTATTTTTCCAGCAGCGTGTCCTGGAACTTGTTGGTTTTCACCGGCGGGATCTTCACGTCGGGAGTGATGCCGCCGCCACCGTACACGGTGCGGCCACTGTCGGTCATTTTGACTTCGTGGTTGGCGTTATTGGCATCGTTGTCGCGGTCGTTGTAGTAGTAGTCGTAAAGCGAGATGCTGCTGTAATCGCGCTGGATCAGGCGGCCGCTCGGGGTGTAGTACTTCGCCGTAGTCAGCGCCAGTCCGGTGTTTTCCGACAGGGGATACACAGTCTGCACCAAGCCCTTGCCGAACGTAGTCTCGCCGGCAATCAGACCACGATCATGGTCTTGAATGGCGCCAGCGACGATCTCCGCCGCTGAAGCCGTTCCGCGGTTCACCAATACCACCAGCGGATAATCTTTGCCTCCGTTGCCGTGGTTGGCTTTGTAAACCTTCTCCGCCGAAGCTCGTCCGTGATGGGAAACAATGACCTGCCCCTTTTTCAGGAACTGGTCCGCCACGCCAACGCCCTCGCTCAGCAATCCACCGGGATTTTGACGGAGATCGAGGATTAGCCCGTGAATATCGCCCAGCTCATCCAGCGCGTCGCGTACCTCTTTCTCCGTGGTTTCCTGAAATCCCGAGACGTGGATGTAACCGATCCCGGGACGAATCACGAAATGCACGTCAACGCTGTAGCGGGGGATCTCATCGCGCACAACGGTGAAGTCGAGCGGCTTCTCGGACCCTTCCCGCAGCATCGTGATCTTGACCGCTGTCCCCTTGGGCCCCTTCAGCAACTCGGCAACATCGCTGGTACTCATGTTGTCGGTGGGCTTACCATCCACCGCAATAATGATATCGCCCGGCCGGATACCGGCCCGGTACGCAGGAGCGCCGGTGAAGGGCGCGATCACGATAACTTTGTTGTTACGGGGACCGACCTGCATGCCCACGCCGTAGTACTTGCCGCGCTGCTCCTCGCGCAAGGCCGCATACGACTTAGGATCGAAGAAGTTTGAGTGCGGATCCAGCACGCGCAACATACCCGGAATCGCCCCGTTGTAGATCGCCTTATCGGGACTAACCGGTTCGGCATAGTTCTGCTGGACGACTTCGTAAACCTGCGTAAAGCTGCGCAGGCTGTCGCGGATGTCGCCGTCGCCGGAAGTAGCGGTCGAGGTGAGGCGCTGGCCAAAAACCACGCCCACACAACCGCAAGCCAGAATGATGCTGAGGACGAGAACAGCGGAGCGACGCGAACTACTTACCATGTGTGTTCCTTCGGCTGGCCGGGGATGAACCTTCAAGTTATGCGCACCGGAGCGGGACTTTCAGGCAGTATACCATGCACTTTAGCTCACCCCGAGCCGGCCAGATCAGCTGCTATTTTGGATGCTGGTTGGGAAAGAAGGGTGCGAAATCCGTTTGCTCCCCGCCTCCGTAACAGACGGTAGAGCCGGGAGATGGTGAGCAGAGCAGGAGCCAGGCAGTTAGTGGTTGGCAGTTAGCGCTTGGCGCTTGGCACTTAGCGTTTGGCGTTTGGCGTCCCGAAATGGCTGTTGATAAGGTCGTTGCCAAATTCAAGACCGACCGGGCGGGCTCGCAGTGGCTAATTGCTAAGTGCTAAGTGCCAAATGCGCCGGTGGTGAAAAACTACCCCCGCATTTATGATGATCCCATGAATCTTGGCATGCCAGAGATGATCTTCATTTTTCTGCTGGCACTGGTGGTCGTCGGCCCCAAGCGCTTGCCCGGGTTGGCGCGCCAGTTGGGAAAATGGGTTGCCGAGTTCAAACGCGCCAGCAACGAGTTCAAGAATCAACTCGAAACCGAGATGATGAATATTGAGCTGGATGAACGCGTCAAGAAGCAAGCTGAGGAAGCGAAGGCGTTACCGGCCGAGAAGCCGTGGGAGCCGACCGTCCTGCCCCCTGCCGGGATTGTTAGCCGCGGTAGCGCCGATGCAATCTCTCAACTCGAAACTGATCCCGCACCGGCAGAACTCCCGGCTGCACCATCTATGAACGAGCCTCCCGCACCTGCCAGGTCAACTCCCGATGCCTAGCCCCGTCTTGGAAACGGCACAGAAGCGCGCTTCCGAGGAAATGACCGGAATGAGTTTCCTCGAGCACCTCGAGGAGCTGCGGCGCCGGCTCATCTACAGCTTTCTTTACATCGCCGGTGGATTCGGGGTGTGCTGGTGGTTCCACGAGCAGATCTTCGCCATGATGCAGAAGCCCATCATGCAGGCGCTGCACAACCACCACATGGAGCAGAAGCTGGTCTACCTGAATCCCACCGATGCCTTCAATATGTATTTGAAGGTCGCGTTTCTGGCCGGGATCTTCGTGGCGTCACCCTTCGTGCTCTACCAGGTGTGGGCGTTCATCGCACCGGGCTTGTACCGCAATGAGAGACGCTACGTGCTGCCGTTCATGTTCAGCACGGTCGGCCTGTTCGTCGGAGGGGGATACTTCGGATATCGCATGGTTTATCCGGCGGCGCTGGATTTCCTGATCGGCTTCAGCAGCCAGTTCACGCCGATGATCACCATCGGCGAGTACACCGATTTGTTCTTGACCATCATTGCCGGACTCGGTCTGGTGTTCGAGATGCCCATCCTGGTGTTCTTCCTCTCGCTGATGGGCATCCTGACCGCGGGCTGGATGTGGCGCAATCTCCGCTACTCCATCCTGGTAATCTTCATCATCGCCGCCATCATCACACCCACCACCGACATCATGAACATGTGCATCTTCGCGGCGCCCATGATCGTGCTGTACCTGGTAAGTATCGCGATCGCGTGGTTCGTACACCCGACACAGCGCAAGAAGAGGGCCGCGAAGGCGGGAGCATAATCGCCCGGATTGCGGATGAAGAGCACTTCCCGTTGCTATGGCCAGTCCTGCGAGGCGTGGCAAATGCGAAGCACA
>DATCCF010000070.1:0-3323 GCA_036511435.1 Terriglobales bacterium
GCGTTTTCACGAATAGGTGAAGGCAGGCACGGTTCTCGGCGCTTGTTCGGCTTTCGCCCTCTTCCATTACAGTCTCAACTTTGGTCTAGCAGCCTGTGGTGAAAGCCAGTTTTTTGTTTGTTTGTAGCTTGATGTAACTTCCGCAAGTCAGGAGTCCGTGTAAAATGCCATCGAAGTCTGGAGAAACCTCGATGGCGACCCTCCGTGCCAACATCTCTGAGACCGTTTTAGTACTCTTAATTAATGAGCAGGGCGAGAAAGAAAAAGGGAAAGATGAACGGAAATTCTCTTGGTTTTGCTTCTTCTGGGAGTTGGGCTGCCACGCAACGGAGCGGAGGCGAGCTTGGCGAGCCGAAGCGGGTACGTTGAACATGAATGATCGATTGAGGGTGCAAGTCCCTTACAGAGTCTGTTGGAGGCAACTGTGAGCCAAAGGCAACTGCATGATCCCGTGAGGGCATGTGGAGAGGAAGCCGGAGGCATACTGCAGCACCTAACGCAAGTGAATCCCCGTAAGGCCGATCTGATCAAGGCCAGCATGCCCGCCAGTGCGACGCCTAATATCCAACCGCGATCAGAATGGTATTGGGGAAGGCGGCGGCAGGACATTGATCATTCTTACTTCAAGAGATCTCCACAGATCCGCCTCGGCGGTAGGGTCGGAGAAGGAAACGACGACGGCTCAACGTCTGTGGAGAAGTCGGATCTCTCCATACTAGCGATGAAACTGGCGAAAGCCAGTGGAGCAAAGGGGGAGATGGATTGAGAAGCACTGGACCACGGCAACTGACCTTCGCATTCGCCGACAGCCCGAAAGGGGACAAGGATCGTATGCCCCGGGACGAATCCCGGGGAAAGCGATACCTGTTGCACACGGCGAAGGGCAACGGCCGAACGGATCCAGTCACTTGCACGACCGCTGCGAAGAGCGAGCGGACGATGGAGTCGGTAACGTCAGTGGCCAATCTGGCGCAGGCGTTGCTGAACGTATTACGAAACAAAGGAGCATCCGGTGCAGACGGACAAACAGTAGAGGAAGTGGTCGAAAAGGCCCCGTACCTACTGCCTAAGCTACAAGCCGCACTCCTGCAGGGAACATACCGTCCGGGTGAAATCCGGCGGGTATGGATTCCGAAGCCAGGAGGAGGGCAGAGAGGCTTGGGAATTCCGAATGTGGTGGATCGATGGGTTCAACAGGCCGTGCTGCAAATATTGGAGCCGATCTTTGAACCGACCTTTCACCCGAGCAGTCACGGATTCCGTCCGAACCGGGGCGCTCATACCGCCATTGGCGAAGCAAAAGGACACCTCAAGGAAGGATACCGAGTGGTGGTGGATCTCGACTTATCGAAATTTTTCGATCGAGTCCATCATCAACGCCTGCTGAACCGATTGAAACAACAGGTGCACGACTCGCGCATCCTCGACGTGGTGAAACGAATGCTGACGGCAAAGGTGGTCATGCCTGACGGTACCAAGGTAGCCACGATTCAGGGAACGCCGCAAGGTGGTCCGCTCTCCCCGCTGCTATCCAACATCGTCCTGGACGAGTGGGATCAGGAGCTGGGACGTCGTGGTCTCCGGTTCGTGCGCTATGCGGACGACTGCAACATTTTCGTGCGCAGCGAACGGGCTGGACAGAGGGTGATGGAATCGACTCGACGATTTTTGGAGAGCAAGCTACGACTCCAAATCAACGAAGAGAAGAGCTCCGTCACTTCTCCGGAGAACGTCCATTTCTTGGGGTTTCGATTCAGTATCGGAGACGGCAGCCATGTCAAGGTCAAGCTGTCGACCAAGACCAAGGCGAGACTGAGCACCAAGATTCGCGAGCTGACGCCGCGCTCTTGGGGGCAATCGCTGAAAGCCTGCTTCGAAGAACTAAACGAATACTGCCGAGGCTGGATGGGGCACTTCCGGATCTGCACCGAGGAAGGCGCGTCCGAATTCCGCGAGTTTGATGCACACCTGCGGCGAAGGTTGCGGGCGATCATCATTCATCAAAAGAAACGGGCACGTTTTCTTTACCGTCACCTTGTGAAACGGGAAGCCAGTCCTCGACAGGCAGCCGGAACCGCCTACAGTCGGCGGGGTATCTGGCATCGCAGCAACAGGCCTGGGATGACCAAGGCTTACCCCAATATGTGGTTCGCGACCCAGTGGACTTCATTATATGACCTCTGGTGCATAGCGAATCCTCCTGTGGAAGTCTCTGACCAGCTTGATCTGGTCTTCTGAGACAACGATCCAAAGAGCCGGATGCGAGGCCCGCAAGTCCGGTTCTGTGAGAGGCGCGGCGGGGCAACCCGCTGCGCCTACTCGACAGTGGAGTGGCAGCCCAAGCGGGCGTCGATTCGCTGCTGGCCTCGCGGCCCGATCCCGAAGTGGTCGCGAAACCCAAGCGGCGCACCTACACCGCGGAATACAAACTGGGCATCCTACAGGGAGCCGAGGCCGCCGCTGCCACACGAGGCGGTATCGGTTCTCTCCTGCGCCGGGAAGGCTTGTACTCCTCGCTGCTGGCAACCTGGCGGCGCGAGCGGGCCAACGGCATCCTGGAGGCGCTGACTCCGCAGAAGCGCGGGCCGAAGTCCAAGCGCCATCCGATGGATGAGGAGAACCAGAAGCTGCGCCGCCAGAATGCGCGCCTGACCGAAGACCTACGCAAGGCGCACATCATCATCGACGTCCAAAAAAAAGTGGCTGCGCTGTTGGGTCATCCGATTCCGGAGCAGGACCCGGAGGAAGAGTCCTGATGGCCGCCGTCACCGAGTTGGCCACCACTGTCGGCACGCGCGCCGCTTGCCGTGCGCTGTTTGCGCCGCGTGCTTCCTACTACCGGGATCGACGTGCAGCTTCTTTCCCCGCAGCGATCGCTTTGCGACCGAGACCAGCACGTGCACTGAGTCCGACGGAACGCGAAACGGTCCTGGCGCATCTGCACGGAGAACGATTCCAGGATCGCTCCCCAGCCGCTGTTTATGCGACGTTGCTCGATGAAGGACACTATTACTGCTCGATTCGCACCATGCATCGCTTCCTGAAACAAGAGGACGAATCCCGCGAACGACGTGACCAGTTGACTCATCCGCCGTACACGAAGCCGGAACTGCTGGCCACCGCGCCCAATCAGCTCTGGAGCTGGGACATCACCAAGCTGCTGGGGCCCGCCAAGTGGACCTACTTCTACCTCTACGTCATCCTCGATGTCTTCAGCCGCTACGTCACCGGCTGGATGGTCGCGCATCGCGAGAGTGCGGAACTGGCCAAGCGATTGATCCAGGAAAGTTGCGCGAAACAAAACATCCGGCCCGGCCAGCTCA
>DATCCF010000071.1:0-11292 GCA_036511435.1 Terriglobales bacterium
TCGCCTTCGAACCGGATTGCTTCGCTGGCTTTTAGAAAAGCCTCGATCTGCTCCAGGTTCAGTTTCTCTGCTTCGTGCACGCTGGTTGTCAATCCTCAGCATGCCATCCGCTCCAGGCTCATCTTGTATTGGAAAAGACTGCCATGGCGTCAATGTAACCTCGTTCGCGGGGCGTTTTCGCGCCGATGGCTTGCGCCTTTTGGATTAGCTCCCATCCCAGCTTGACCGTGGCATCGTCGGGCCGGTTCCAAAGCTGGTAATACAGGCTCATGGCTTCACCCCAATAAGCCATGGCGCAGTGCGGGTCTTGAACTGCCACCGCTTTGAACTGCTTCTCGGCTTCTTCATACCAGAAGGAGTGCAGCAGCGCTATTCCACGCTCGAACGGCTTCTGCGCGTCAGCGGAGCACGACGGGACGGGAAATGAAACTGCGCCGAGCTTGGCGTTAGGGTCATAGTGCTGGTGCGTATCATCGGCCAGCACATTAAGTGACAAGATCAGCAGCAGCGCGCTGAGCAGCAACAATCGCTGTCTCACGAATCCCCCTAAAATCGTGGGCATAACCGGACAGAAAATCGACGTAACGATAGACGCCCCAAATTGCCATTTGTCAGCCGAACGATAGCTCACGCCTTTTTGTGCTTGCGCTTGGCCCGCGCGGGCCGCTCTTCGACCAACGCGAACTGAATGCGCTTCTGCATGCGGTCGATGCGATCCACCAGCACGCGTACCGGATTGCCCAGCGAGTATGTCTTGCGGCCCCGCTGCCCGATGATCTGCCGGGTGTTTTCGTGATACTGATAGCGGTCGTCGGTCAGCGACGCTAGCGGCACCAGCCCTTCGATGAACATGTCGATCAGCTCGACGAACAGCCCGAACTTGGTGACGCTCACGATCAGTCCCGCGAACTCTTCGCCCATGCGCTCTCCCATGAACTTCACTTTTTTCCATTCCATCAGCTCGCGTTCGGCATCGTCGGCGCGGCGTTCGGACTGGCTGGACTCTTCCGCGATGTCGTGCAGCGTGTCTTCGGGAATCGGTCCGCCCAGGGGCGCACGGTGTTCCTTCTCGTGCGTGCCTTGCTTCTTCGTCGGCGAGACCGGCGGCTGCCGCTTCGACCACGGCGAAGGTGACTCGCTGTGCGCGATCTCTCCCATGCCGACAGCGACACTGTGTTCGGCGTGCTCAGGGGATTCACGCAGCACGTCTTTCAGAATGCGGTGCACGATGAGATCGGGATAGCGCCGGATGGGCGAAGTGAAATGCGTGTAAACCGGCGCGGCCAGCGCGAAGTGCCCCTCGTTGACCTCGGAGTAGCGCGCCTGCTTCAGGGAGCGCAGCATCAGGTACGACAAAATGCGCTCTTCCGGTTTGCCCGCGATCTTCTGCGTCAGCTTCTGGTACATGCGCGGGGTAATGTGCACTTCCTCGGGGACCTCGACGACGTGGGGAGTGCGGCCGCTGCCATGGCGATCGCGCCGCTCAGCTCGCATTGTCATGCGCTTCACGGGCAAAGCGCCCACGCCGAGCGAGTAGCCGAAGGTGGCGGCGATGGTCTCGAAATCGAAGACGCGCTTGGGATCGGGCTTCTCGTGGATCCGATAGAGCGAGCCAACTCGCTTGTTCTCGAGATAGCTGGCGACGCACTCATTCGCCGACAGCATAAACTCCTCGATGATGCGGTTCGCAATATTGCGCTCGGAGCGGGTGATGCCCTTCATCAATCCGTGCTCGTCAAATTCGATGACCGGCTCGGGCAAATCGAAATCAATAGAACCGCGACGCACCCGCTTGCGATTCAACACCATTGCCAGCTCACGCATGAGCTCAAAGACATCTACCAGCTTGTGATAGTGCTGGCGCTGCGCGCTGTCTCCTTCGAGGATGAGATTCACATTGGTGTAGGTCATGCGTTCCGCCGAGCGGATGACACCCTCGTTCAGGGTGTAGCCAACAATCTCGCCTTGAGGGTCAATCTTCATCACGCAGGAGAGCACCAACCGATCCACTTGCGGGCGCAGACTGCACATGTCAGTGGAGAGTTCCATGGGCAACATGGGCACGGCGCGGTCGGGGAAATAGACCGAAGTCCCACGCAGCCGCGCTTCCAGGTCAATCGTCGAGCCTTCGTGGACATAGTGCGCGACATCCGCGATGTGTACCTGCAGCTCGAAATGGCCGTTCTCCATACGGCTCACGGTAACGGCATCGTCGAAGTCGCGCGCGGTTTCACCGTCGATGGTGACGATAGGCAACGCGCGATAGTCTCGCCGATGGCGCAACTCGCTCGACGGGATGACTGGCTCGAACTGTTGCGCCTCCTGTAACACCTCGACGGGAAAACGATGAGGCAGGTGGAACTTGCGGATGATGATCTCAACGTCCACGCCGAAGTCGTCTTCGTAGCCGAGAATCTCGACTACGCGGCCGCGCGGGCTCTCGGCCGGGGAGGGCCAGTCGGTAATCTCCACGTCCACGACCAGGCCTTCGAGATCGTCCCACTCGCGGCGGCGCGCCTCTTCGCCCAGGACGCGGTCTGCATCCGCTTGCGGCCTGCGATGCGCCGTAGATTGCTTTGCCCGCGCAGCTACAGCCCGGCCATGGGGCACAGGTGGCGCTTCGGATTCGGATTGAGCTTCACCGTGGCTGGCCGGCCACTCCATCCCGCGCGGAATGATGATCTCCCGGGTGACCTTCTCGTCGCTGGGCGTCACGTAGTTCTGGCGCGAGCCGTAGTGAAAAGTGCCGACAACGGTAGGATTACCGCGTGTGAGCACGCGCAGGATGCGCCCCTCGGCATGACCGTCATCGCGCTTGCGTCCCAGTTCCACCAGCACCTGGTCGCCATGCATGGCCGAACCGATGGCCTGCGGGTTGATGTAGATGTCGCCACTGAAAGTGCTGCGCTGGCCGGGGTTGGGGATGACGAAACCGTAGCCGTCGCGGTGCATCGTCAAGCGTCCGGCGAGAAGGTTCTGATTAGCGGCCGCATGTTCCGCCAGCGTGTAACGGTCGCGTCCGGTTTCGATCAGGCGCGCGCTTTTCACGAGAGCCTGCAACCGTTCGGCGAGCTGCTGCCTTTCGCTGCCGCGCAGGCCCATCTCGCGGACGAGCTGCTTGAACCCCGCCGAGCGGTGCGGCTGGCGTTCGATGTGGCTTAGGATGGCTTGGTCGGTGAGCATTCGCCTTAAAACCAACCGCGGATTGCACGGATGACGCGGATAGATCTTACATCTCTGATTACCAGGCGAGACCCGTTTCCATCGAAAATCGTTCCGGCTGAGAGGCACCGGACTCCATCAAGAAATCGAAAAATTAGATCCGATCCGCGTTCATCTGCGCAATCCGCGGTCAAGGTTTTTGTCCGATCTGCGTAGTCCCTTTCCCGCGACCCATTTACTAACGGCATACTGGGCAGGCAGGAAAAATTACGTAGGGGTATTCCCTCATACAAGAACTCGTTGTATGGTAGCAATAATTACATCGCACAGAGTGCCTGCGTCGGCGCATACTGAGCGATGAGCCCAGACCAACCGCACCAAACCATCAGGTTCTGAAGAAGAGCGGTGGAGCGCGGGGTTGGCAAAACAAGTGCCTGTCCAAGCACGTACAACTTCAGAAAGGAATCTTTTACCGATTATGTGGAAACCTACCAATTCTCCCTCCACGAGTCCCACTCCTAGCCCCGAGCCGCAGCGCAGTCACACTCCGGCCACCCCGGAGCCGCCGAGCGCGCCCCGCCCGGCCAGCCCTCCAATCAATACCCAGGAACAGGCCACGCTGGGCAAATCGTTGGTCATTAAGGGAGAGGTCACGGGTTCGGAGTCGCTCTATATCGACGGCCGGGTGGAAGGATCCATCAACCTGCCCGGCAATCGCGTGACCGTGGGCCGCAACGGCGTAGTGGCCGCCAACATTTCAGCGCGCGAGATCGTAGTGCTGGGCAAAGTTCGCGGCAACATGACCGCCAGCGACCGGGTGGACATCCGCGGCGAAGGCTCACTGACCGGAGATGTCGTTGCCCAGCGCATCAGCATTGAAGATGGCGCTTACTTCAAGGGCGGCATCGATATTCGCAGACCTGGGCAAAAAGCCAATGGCGAATCCAAGGAAACCACTGCGACGACCGCTGGCGAGAGCGGTACCTCGGCGGTAGCAGCCCGGGTGTAGTCGTTCCCGGAACAGAACTATGGTCAAACAGTTTCGAAACTGGATTACCGAGGATGCTCTAAGGTATTCCTCTTCTTGACTCCGGTGGACGCCGGAAAGAGTCTCAGAATTGATGGCGGCGATTTCCACTCCAGTTCGCGCGAAAGCGGCGCGAACTGGAGACCCCGGCGACGGTGATCGCCGCCCGCGCAATCTCTCGAAAGAAGGTACACCGCGATGTGGGACCGAGTGCTTCAGCTCCTTTCCGTAAGCTGCCGGCATAGCAACCTCTCGAAACCGTTCTCGGCGGCGTCATCGAGCCGGCACGACTCCAGTCACAGTGAATGGGAGAGCGTCTCCAGCAACAAGCCGGAGCCTTATGTCGTCTGCCTCGACTGCGGCAAACATTTCAACTATGACTGGTCGCGCATGCAGGTGATGAAGTAGCTCTCAGCCGTCAGCCATCAGCTACGGTTCCATTCCCCCCGTCGTCCTCTCGATGACGGGCTCCGGTACCGTGATGTTCGGCGTTGCCGCGGCTTTCTTTCTACGCAGCTCACTCGGCAGGTTCGACCGGGTGATCCACAGCCCCACAGCTACCGCCGCCAGCCACGTCACGCTGATCAGTGCCAAGGACTGTAGATCGGCCTTCCGGCTGCCATCGACGACGATTGTCCGACCGACAAAGTAGCAGATCACGGCGGCCAAGACCGCCGTCCCCAGCACCTTCGTCAATTCCAGCCACGGCATCCCGCCCAGGGGGACGAGCTTCTTCCGATTCAGCAGCCAGGCGAGTGCAACCGTATGCATAAAGATGCCGATGTCCGAAGCCATGGTCAATCCGGTCACGCCAAAATGGTGGAAGAACACCGAGTACACGGGCAGCGACGCCGCCACAATGATGGTGCTGGCGATCATTGGGGTGAGGGTGTCGCCCGCAGCGTAGAAGGCACGAGCGTACAGCGCCTGCGCCGACCACAGCGCCAGCGAAAGCGCGAACCAGAAAAAATAGACTGCCGTCTCCTGCGAGTCCTGGAAGCTGAAGCGCCCACGGCGATAGACCAGGTCAATGAGTGGCAGGGCTGCCGGCATCATCCACGCCGCCGAGAGCAACGATGCGGCCGAGATGCGGTACACCGACCCGTTGACGGTGGCGGCGAAGTCCTTGCGCCTGCCCTCGCCAAACAGCCGCGCGAAGAAAGGCATCGACGCCTGGCCGGTGGCCTGTCCGAGAATCGAGATGGGCACCGCGAACAAACGCTTGGCGTAATTTAGCCGGGTAATGTCGCCCGCTCCGCCGGAGGCAAAGTAGCGCAGGATCCAGTCATCGGCGGAGACCAGCGACACTCCCAGCATCAGGGGGATGGAAAGCTTTACCCACTCGCGAAATTCCGGATTGCGCCAGTCGAAGTTGAAACGGTAGGTCAGGCCGTCACGCGCCGCGCCGATGGCGTTGATGAGAAATGGACCGACGAACGCCCCCACCAGTGCGCCGTAAGCCAGCGCCGAAATGCCGAACCGGCGCGCGCCGATCACACCGCCCACGATGATGAACAGGTTGTAGAAGATGGGACTGAATGCCGGGTACAGGAACATCCGCCGCGAGAACAGCACGGCCGAAACAATCCCGCCAGCGTAGAAGAAGATTTGGCCGGGCAGCAGAATGCGAGTGAGATGAACGCATAGCTGCAACTGGTCGGCGGAGAAGTGCGGGAAGATGAGCCGCTCCAGTTGCGGCGTAAAGATTTCCAGCAGCACCGTGCCCAGGCACACCACCGCGGTCATGATGGTGATGGTGGAGTTGAACGCGTTCTGCGCCTCTTTGTTCCGCCCTTTCGAGGTGTGGCGCGTGTAGATGGAAATGAAGGTGATGGACGCGGTGCCACCCGCGAGAATGTAGTTGAGGAAGTCCGGCAGGTTAAACGCGCCGACGTAGGCATCGGTATTCAGGCCGGCGCCGAAGGCCCACGCAATGTACGCCTCGCGCAGGTAGCCGATCACCCGCGACAGCATCACGGCCGAGATCATCAGCAGCGTGGCCGAGAATGCGGTGTGCTGATGCGACGGCCGCAGGATACGCAGCAGACGCGCCCAGAAACTGGGACCTGATGGGCTTGCGCTGTGGGCGGCCGGAGGCGGCATTAGACTGCGATTTTACACGCTGAAACCCAACCTTCTGGAGAGGCAGTTTGGAATTGTTGGAATTCAATTGCAGTAATGTTTGAATTGCGTTGCAGCAAGCTCGAATTGTTTTGCAGTGAATCCGCAGGTCAACCACCTGGTTCGGGGCCAAAGACAGCAATGGACATTGACCCGGACAAGCTTCCGCAAGACGCGGCCCCGCTGCGCCAGATCGTCTTGCAGTCGTTGCAAGTGGTCGAGGACAAAGACGATTGTTGGAGCGCGTGCAACACCAGTTGAGGTAACATTATCCGAATAGTCGAGTGCAGGGTGAAGACCTCGGCAAGAGAGCGACTCGATGGCAATTACTTCTTCAGAGGTTCCGAAAGGAATGCCTTTCGGACGCTGCCCAAATCAAAGCCCCCATTTCGCATTGCGGTGGAGAATTCGACAGCTGCCTGCGCATAATCACGTCCGCTGAACTTGACCCGCAACTTACGAAGATTTTCCGCTGCCTTGCCTGCAATTTTCAACACTGATGGGGGGTCGACATAGAACAATCCACCCGCGAAGGGCAAAGCGATCTGGTGAAGCGACGGAGAGGCCGCTATTATGACGGTTGCAATTTCGGCAGTCTCAGCATTATCGGAAAGATGCGTTCGTATCCAATCGGGGTGGCCCTTTGCCTCTTGAACATCTTTTTTCGAGAGGACGCTGGTCTGCTTCTTTTCTGTCTTCGCTTCAAACGCTAGATGCAGGTCGGTGGTGAAAGACCATACAACATCATGAGCGCCGGATTCCGTGCTCCGAGTCGTCGTCGCGCCAAAACATTTTCCGAGGGCCTCTAACCCTTCGTGATAGCCGATGTGATTGGTGTCTTTCAATTGCTCGATTAGCTTCGCAAGTTTTTGCTCAAAAGCGGGGCCTGCCCAGCCCCAATTTGAGAGCAGATCCCAGAGAGCTTCAGCGTTCGGCTCTGTTCCTTCGCTAGCTTCTGGTTTCGCGGTCTTGTTGCGCTGCTGACGCAGTCGATTTAGCCAGCCCGAGTTGACTCCGCACTTGGAGGCACGATCGAGGCAATCCTGCTCGGCCTCTTGGCTCTGCATGAATGAAGCGGCTATGCTGGCCAAATACCACCACCATGCACGATATCCTGCGAGCTCAGCAGTAGTAAGGTGATCAGCTATTCCACGCGCAGTTTCATAAGCCGAGGCATAATTCTCGTCCCACATGGCTTTCGCGTATCGCACCTCATCTTTTCCGGCTTCCTCATAGTCCTTGGGTTGTTCTTCTCTCTGCTTGGCCTGAATTGCGCCTTTGGCCGTGTCAGCCTCTTTCCGGTAATCAGCGTCGCTGATGAGTGCAAGCATCATCGAGATAAGTTGATCCGGTGTCTTGGCTGCAAGCTCTGACTGCTCTACGCCCCAGTTAATCTCTGCTGCCAATTCTGGCGGAAATCCTTTCATCAAAGCGGAAGACGTTGCCGCATTGACCAGAGACTGGCCCAGCCACAGAATGATTGCGAAGTCGGTCGCGTTGCGAGTACACCTGCCCATTCCTTGGATTAATCGCGTCCGCTCTCTTTTTCGCAGCACGGGGCCCATTTTCCAACGCTCGCTCAAATGCCGCTCAAGCGGGTTTATCGCCGCCGGGGATTCCGACAGAACCAGTAGCCGACACTGCTCATCGGGCAGGTCGAGGCCGTCATATCGACCAGCCAGCGTCAGAAAAACATCGGTGGTTTTTACGAATCCATCAACCGTATTAGCAATATCCGCTGCGCCAAGCCGCACGGGTTTATTCTGCATTCCTGACTCTAGAGACTCGAATGTACGATTCATGATGCGCTCAGAGGGAGCGAGCAGCACGGCCCTTCGTGTTTTCATGCCGTCCCAGAGGCCCGCAACGATTTGGTCCGCATCGGTCCCGCCTACGTACACTCCGGGAACGAAAACATACCGGCGGCCCCATTGTGAGCTCTTGGCCCTGATCATCTCCAGTTTCTCAATGCCGTATGCGCGCTGCAGGTCGCTTTCGCCCCCTAGAGTTGCCGACATGTAGATCCTCTGCTTCGCTGATGCAAAGGGCGGATGAGTATGTGTAGGGGGGACTAGCGGCCGGATGGCAATATCAAATGATGAGACTAAGAACAAGCACGAATGGATTCTGCTCCGAATCAACTTCCAAGCGAATCGTGCCGTATCAGCTGTCGCTTGATCAAGAACTGCTATGACCCCTTCGATGCATTCTGGGTGTCCGCAAACATCCGCGAGCTCCACGGTGCCTGACGACTTGTCCAGTATCGATCGAACTTGCGATTCAGATAGACCAGATCGAAGAGCCGAGAGCAGAGAATTGTAAAGATCACCCTCTTTGGAAGCGCTCGCGGACACCGTCCACATATCCGCGACATACTGCTCGGCGCCATGAGCATCATCAAAGACAATCGTGTCGCAGTCTTGTAGCACCGGGTTGATGTTGAAAAGGTTTGAATACGTGGAAACCGCAACAGCCGCCGCCGTCCTGTAGCGTCCCTCCTCCGATACGCTGCGTGTATCTTTTGTCCCGCGGAGGTCGGCGCAGGAAATCCCAAGCCGCGATCCTTCCGTGAGGACTTGTCCCGCCAGCTGGTTAGTGAGCGAAAGGTACGCGACTTTACTACCCGAAGATTTTTTCCACTCAGCGATTAGGAGCCCAACCGTGGTCTTGCCAGTTCCGGTTGGCAGTTCGAATGCAATATTGGATGATGTCGTGTGCTGCTCGGCGTACTCGCGCAACACATCCTGCTGGGGACCTCTCAGATATCCATGTGTGCTTGCACGGCCAGAAAGCTAGAGATTAGAAACTTCTTGAATGGGACTTGGCTGGGCGAACCATTGCATGTCGTGCTCAAAGACCTGCCCATAGGGGCTTGGACCGTAGCGATCCTTTTTGACGTCTTGGACCTGACACTTGATCGCCGCGAATTTGCGCTGGCCGCCGACACGTCGATAGCAATAGGGTTGGTCGGCGCTGCAGGCGCGGCCGCAACCGGCATGACGGATTGGTCCGATGTTGATCCCCCAGCACGCCGCCTCGGGCTGATTCACGGACTGCTGAACCTGGGCGGTACTGCCTTATTTGCAACCTCGCTTCTCTTGAGAAGAAAGCGGGCGCGTCGCAGTGGGCGAATCGTTGCTGGTCTTGGCTACGCGGTTATCGCTTTCGCTGCTCATCTCGGCGGCAAGATGGTGTACGAACACAGAGTAGGCGTGGATCGCACGGATGGCCAGGTATTCCCGGACAAGTTTGTGGCCGTTTTGCCTGAATCGGAGCTGGCAAACGACAAACCAACTCGAGCAATGCATCAGGGTGTTCCGATTCTCCTCATCCGTCGCGGGAATCGTCTCTTTGCCATGGCTGAAACCTGCTCTCACTTCAGCGGCCCGCTCTCAGAAGGTAAACTCGAGGGAAACAGTATCGTGTGCCCCTACCACTTCTCTCGCTTTGATTTGGAGGATGGCCATGTGCTAGACGGGCCTGCTGTTCACCCGCAGCCGTGCCTTGACGTCCGCACACAGAACGGACAGATAGAAGTGCGTCAATCGAGGTAATCCGCGAGACGCTCTCGGACCCGGCTCCCTCGCACTCTTCACTCCCCCTGAGACTGAAACCGGGAAGAGGAGTGGCCCCAGTAACAGCGAGTACTCGGTGCGCAACCACCTCAAACTTGGAGACACCCAGCCGGGCAGTGGTGCGGTGTCGCGAAGGGCGAAACGGGTGTACTATAGTGCCGTTTTCGAGAGCAAAAAGGAAATTCCGGTTCAAACAGAGGATTTCAATGAAGGTTTTTCTATCAATTCTGCTGCTGGCCGTCTGCTCGCTGGCGCAAACCGCCACGCCCGTTCCCACAGTCGCCCAACTTCTGGGCACCTGGCGGCTGGTCTCTATCGAAGACACCATGAAGAACGGCAAGGTGCAGCCATCCACTCAATTTGGGTTGCACCCGCAGGGCTTCATTATGTACGAACCCGACGGCCACATGTGCGCCACCATTGCGAACGGCGATCGCCCGGCCTGGAAAGACCCGGCCAATGCCACTGACGCTGAGAAGATCGCATACTACGACACCTTCATCGCCTACTGCGGCACGTTCAAGCTCGACGGCGAGCATTCCACGGTAACGCACTATCCTTCCGTTGCGTGGACGCCGTCCTATGTGGGCTCAACCCAGCCGCGCCCGTTTCGCCTCGAAGGCAACCGGCTGATCATCACGGCATCACGTGGTCTTTCCAATCCGGATATCCAGAAGCGGGTGCTGGTGTGGGAGCGGGCGCAGTAAGTCAAGACAACGCAGATTGAGAAGCGAAACCCGAACGCTCTGGCGAAATGTTGGAGCACCTGCGAAAGGAGGAAGCGAATGGAAGGACGCCGGAAAATACGAGTCATTCGGGGCTGGGAAGATTGCAAAGCGCACATCCCGCGCGAGCCTGCGCTTGTGGAAGTACCCGGTGAATGGGCCGAGGGCGGCAAACTCTTCCTCGGTTAGATTCTCCCAGTCGTCCTCGGCGGTGTGGCACAGCGTGTTCTCCACGGGACAATCTAGCGCCATCGCGGAAACGGAAATGTGAACTTGCCGACAAATATTGGAGCGCCGTTCGCGGGTACGCGACCCTTATTCTCTTGTTCAAGAACTCATCGCGAAAGCCAATTCCCAACTGGTCTCAGGTGACGGCTTGCTTTACGGGTTGAACCCAGGAAGGTCCACCCGCCTCGCGATGTGATCCTTAATCCAGTGTGCGTCCCACCATTCCTTCGGATCGATCTGGATGCCGTCGACCTGCATCGCGAAGTGGATGTGGTCGCCTCCGGCCATGCCGGTCTGGCCGCTCACGCCCATTACTTGGCCTTGCTTCACCGTGTCGCCTTCATGGACATCAATCCTGCTGAGGTGGCCATAGATCGTCTGTAGTCCATAGCCGTGGTCGAGGACGATGCAGTTGCCGTAAATTCCCAGAGGAGCCGCATAAACGACCTTGCCG
>DATCCF010000072.1:0-3631 GCA_036511435.1 Terriglobales bacterium
GTGGCGTAATGGATGAACTGAAGACAAAAGAAGGGGAGCTTACGACGGCCGACCTGGCGAGCCACGTCATTGCGCAAAAGCAGCCCAACGGACCTAAGCTGGTGAAAGGCCAAGAGCCGGAAGCTCTGGATAGAGTGGCTGTCCCTAACGAAAACTCTGTACAGCCGATGGTGGATGGCATTGCCCGTGTCGTTCACCCAAAATAGATCGCATCGTTATCGGGGCGGAAGTGCAGACGCCGGCGACAGTCAATCAGATTTCGTCGATCAACAGTTCATCGCAGAGATCCACCAGCACCGAATGGTGTTGGAAATCAAACCAATGGCAGAAGACATCGAGACTGCAGTCACGAGGCCAGGTCCTTTCATCGTTGAACCAACCCGCTAATTGGTCGACGAAAATCTCCTCGCACAGTTCCCGCAAAACATCGCGCACGTCCTCTTCCGTGTCGCATTCCGGGATCAGGTAGATCCTCGGCTCCCGAGTTAATTCGCATAGCGTGAGTCTGTGGCTGGTTGGATCAGCCGTGTGCAGCCAGTCCAGAAAGGGCGGCCTTGGCTTCACCACAATCGCCGATCGATTCAGCATAAGTTACTGAGAGTCCTTTCACTCTCACGCGGCACGGCGTTCATAACGGTGGTGCAGCCCACCGACTTCCGACAACTCCACCACTCTCCCGAGCTCTGGCGGCTGAACAGCGCGTGGAACCGGCGCGTCTTTGTCAAGTGACAGATGAGTTCGCGAATGAGTGTAATAGTCAAAATACGATCTCAATACACGCCTCAGACCCGGCTCGTGCAGAACAATCACGTGGTCCAGGCATTCCCTGCGAATCGACCCGATTAGCCGTTCTGCGTAGGCGTTCTGCCAGGGTGACCGGGGAGCACAAAGCACTTCCTCGATTCCAAGCCAGTTGGCAGCGTCGCGAAACGTCTTCCCGTAATTGCCGTCGCGATCGCGCAACAGGAAGCGCGGAGCCGTGTCCCAAGGGAAGGCTTGCAAGAGTTGCTGCGCAGTCCACTCCGCGGTCGGATGGCTGGTAACCGCGAAGTGTACTGGCCGCCGGCGGTCATGGGAAAGGATTACGAACACAAACAGCAAGCGAAATGTGGCGGTCGGAACCACGAAGAAATCGGCGGAGACGAGTTCCTTCACGTGATTGGTCAAGAAGGTGCGCCAGGTCTGTGACGGCGGGTGTCGCTGCCGCACCATGTACTTGGCGACCGTTGTCTCCGAGACTTTGATGCCCAGCTTGCCCAGTTCCCCGTGAACCCGCGGCGCACCCCACCCTGGGTTGGCTCTACTCATTCGTCGAATCAGTTCCCGCACATCCATCGAGACTGGCGGGCGGCCTTGACGAGGGCGACTCTTCCAAGACCAGTAAAGTCGAAAGCCTTTGCGATGCCACGTGATCACCGTCTCCGGTTTCACGATGCAAAGCGCCGATCTCCAGTCCGGCCAAATACGCGAGAGCCAGACCCAGAGGAGCCGATCGGCGACCGACAACCGCAGCCGTTGTTTCTGGTTCCTGCGCTGGAGGACAAGAAGTTGATGGCGCAAGGCAAGGACTTCTGCCTGGAGGGCAGTTCGCGTACGGAACGAATCACGGAAGAAAATGAGCACGGAAACCAGGACCGGGGTCATCGCCAAGAAGCCTACCGATGTACGGCGCTAAGTGCAATCGGCACAGCAAGGATCGAGTTTCTGGTAGGGACAGGTGCAAGCGATGCCAGTCCGAACCGCTATTTGCCCAATATAACAGTGACAGTGTTCGTGGCGCTGTTTGTTACCACAATTTCAGCTTTGTCATCACCATTCAGGTCCCGAATTGCAAGGCCCTTGGGATGCCCTGGAGCCAATAAGGTCGAGCGGGCCGTAACCGAACCCTTCCGGCTCATCATGAAGATCGTGATGGTGTCGCTATCCGGGTTCGAGACGACGACATCCGCAACTCCGTCGCCATTGACGTCTCCGATTGCGACCATATTCGGACGCTTGGCGACCACAAATGGTGAGCCATGCATCATCATGAACCCGCCGCGGTCGTCGCCGATCAAGATCGTCAGGCCGTCTTGGCCTGAGCGATCCGTGGTGCTGCTAGGGGAGTTGACTATTACCAAGTCAGGAATGCCGTCGCCATTGACATCGCCGATAGCGACGTTGAACGGGGAATCGCCGCAAGGAAAAGGCGAACCCGGAGGCTGCCGAAACCCTCCCTTGCCGTCGCTGAGAAGAATAGTGACGTTGTCCCCCTCGAGATTCGGGCTGACGATGTTCGCTTTACCATCGCCATTTAGATCGGCGACGCGGACTCGCTGGTAGGGATGCTTGCCAACGGCGACGTAAGTGCTTGGCGTCGTGAAGCTGCCTTTCCCATCGCCGAACAGGAGTTCCAACCGGTCCTCTGCCCAGCTGTCTGTAACCAGATCCAGATTCCCGTCGCCATTGAAGTCGCCAGTAGCGATGCCATGCGTATGTGGCCTGACCGCGACGGTGAAGGGCGAATGTGGCGCCGGTGCAAATCCTCCCCGACCGTCGCCCAGCAGCACCGTCAGATGCTGTGTTTCATGGTTCGCGAACGCAAGATCGAGCCAACCGTCCCGGTTGAAATCGCCGACGGCAATATCGTTTGGACTATGCCCGTCGGGAAACGGCGAGCCGGGCGCCGGCGAAAAGCCTCCTTTGCCATCTCCCAACAGCACGGAGGCATCGCCGCTCTGCTCGTTCGCTGTCACGATATCGAGCTTACCATCGCCATTGAAATCAGCGATCGCAACGCTGCCTGGGGCGGTTCCGACCGAGAAATGCAGGTCGCTCGGCGGGGATGCAGGAACGCTCCGAGCCGGAGTGATAGATAGCGTGCTGTTCGTGGGTCCGTGTGAACCTGAGCTGCGGCCGCCGCACCGGAAGCTGAAGCAAAGGACAACCACCGCAACAACAATCCACACGACGGGGCGCATGGTTCTGACTTTACCAGGAAGCCTGAGTGAAGAAAATCTCGATCATTCGGGAAAACAATGCGCCGGGGAGCTCCGGGTACTGCTGCATAACGTCTGGCTGAGTGAGTCAAGTCTATCGTTGCCCTATTGAATCGCGACCGGCCAGATCCCTGCGATACCAAAACCTGCTACACCCCGCAGAATCAACCGATTAACGAAGTTGTCATTTGCCAAACCCTGTACGTTCGAAGAATCAATGACTTGAGGGCGTACCTGCCCCATCCGCATTCTAGGGAACCTGGTGTAATACTAGGCGGTCGGGCGGCAGCCGCGCCCACGATGTTCACCTATTTTCAATGACTTCGCGACCCTTTCGACGGGATTGGCATGGTGCTGTAGTCAAATTTGTAACTGGAAATTCCTCCAGGACCTACAGCGTTCAACAACCCAGAAACTGCAACCTGCTGAATCTAAGGGAGATAAAATGTATACCAAAAAGGTAACTCACCTAATCCCGAACCAGATTCCATAAGTTATTGAAATCTGTTGAAAGTTGAGGTTTGTAACTGATTGATATGGAACCTGTTGCGTGCCGGTCGTTGAAATCTGTTGAAGTTTGAGGTTCTTGGAGGCTTTGACAGTTACAATTTCGACTACAGTCGCGATTTTGCCTTCGTCCAGATAGGCGCAGA
>DATCCF010000073.1:0-13126 GCA_036511435.1 Terriglobales bacterium
GCGGTTTAGTTATTTGTGTAGTCTAGGTGCCGCCGGCTGAAGCCGGCTCGGAGGTGAAGGATCAGCGGGAACGCGGCGCTGAAGCGCCGCTCTACCCGTGCTCGCTCGACTACAGTAATTCTTAAACTGCTCTAATCTCTCGCTCAGCGCGTCACCCTTACCGCTGACTTGAGCCCAATTCAAAATCTGAGGAATGCCGAGCCATTGGCCCGGGTGATGCAAGGGTTGTTGCGCAATCGTGCGTGCAGATGCCCCCTATCGAGACTTCTGTACTTTTTGCTTGGCCTGGGGTTGAGAAGCGAATAGTAAATGTAGTTGCGGCAGAAAACAATTAGGCAATAGGTGGTGGTTCCATCTGGCCACCTCTCAGGTTGTTAAGGGTTCTACTATCCCACCTCAGTGCTGTAGGTCGCCATGCCCACACCGGAGTTGTGAGGACGCCCTTAACGCCGGCCTGAAGAGGGTGTGAGAACATCTGCCGTCCCTACCGGGACTCGGATCTATTCGCCACTTTACCCAGCACTCCGCCTGCGGCTGCGTGCTGGGCTAGACTGAGCCGCCCCCTGTGGGGGCTGTTTTTGGAGCAGGTTGTTCTACTGTCGCACACCAGGGGTAGTCGTCACACACGCTTTGAAGCTCCGCATTATTGAGTGCTGCATAAGTTATGTCCGGTTTTCGCTCTCTCTGAGTTGTCATCACGAACGGCCTTTAGGCCGTGAGGGATCTGCTGTTTTTCCCATCCGCCGTTCCAGGCGCAAACAACAGCAGATTCCTCGCTTCGCTCGTAATGACAATTTCAGCAGCGTCAATTCCAAACGACCCACATGGAACATTACTTGTGCAGCTTTCTATAGCCAGGCTACAACACTCTTGAATTGCTCTACCGTGTCGCCTTCTCCAGTAGATACATATACGAACGGTAGATCTGTCCGGTGGAACGGCTCATGCCGATCTCGCAGGTACGGCTGCTGGAGTAGCACTCGTCCGGCTGCTTTGCTCTTACTTCAGCCGCTTCGTGCTTGGTGGCCGCTTGTGTCAGCTCGGGAAACAGAAAACCGCGATCGCCCGCGAAGCCGCAACAGCCTGCATCGAATGGAATCGTGACCTGCTCGCTGCAGGCGCGCGCAATCGCTTCCAGCTTCGCCCCGATGCCCATCTTGGTAATCGAGCACACCGGATGCAGGGCCACGGAGCGCGACTTCATTTTGATCGGCAACTTCGGCAGCAACTCGTCGTGAACGAACTCGATGGCATCGACAAACGTCATCTGGTCGAAGCGTTCCTGGTTCTCTCGCGTTAGATACAAACGCGCAGTCTTGAATCCGTAGGTGCAGGGACTGGTGTCAATCACGATGGGCAGTCTTCCCTGCTCCGACCACTTCCAGAAGCGCTCCACCGCTGCATTGATCGTGATGGCGTGGGCGCTACTGAATCCCTTCGATGAGAAGGGCGTGCCACAGCAGGTTCCAGCGACATCCCGCGGGATGTGGAGCGGCACTCCGGCGCGCCGTCCCAACTCGACGGTCAATTCCATCAGGGAACGATCTTCCGGTTCGCCGGGCAGACGTCCCATCACGCGAGAAATGCACGCAGGAAAATAAATGGCCCGCGCTCCGGCACGCTCAGTCTTCGGCACCGGACCTGCCGCATGGGGAGTGTCGGGCATCCATTCCGCCAGGTTGTCCCCGGCGAAACGTTTCAGTGTCCGAGTCAGGCGACGCATTCCGCCCACTCCAATCACCGTCTCGGTAGCGTGTCCCAGTCGGAGCGCCCAGCGCAGTGCCCATTCCGTCAGCTTGAAATGCCTGCTGATGCGCTCCGCCCAATGTTTCGCCGCATCTGAGGAGCGAATCTCACGGAAGCGCTTGACTAGTTGCCCCGTGTCAATGCTCACCGGACATGCGGTCGCGCACAGTCCGTCGGTAGCGCAAGTGTCGAGCGCCATGTAGGGGAATTCGCGGTCAAGCGCATCATACAGCTTCTTCGATCCCACCCTGTCGCCGAAAGCGGGCGACAAGGGTGGGGCACCCTCGGAACCGTTTCCGCTTTCCTGCAACCGCGCCATCTCGCGGCGCACCACAATGCGTTGCCGGGGCGTCAACGTCAGCTCGCGGCTGGGGCACTTGGGCTCGCAGTAGCCGCACTCGATGCACTTGTCAATCTCGGGCTCCACGGAGGGCAACTGTTTAAGATTGGCGAGGTGCGCTAGCCGGTCGGGATTGATGATCACGCCCGGGTTCAGCAGATTGCCGGGATCGACCAGCTCCTTGAGCCGGCACATGATGGCATAGCCGTCACTTCCCCACTCGGTCTTGACGAATGGAGCCATGTTTCGCCCGGTGCCGTGTTCCGCCTTCAGAGCGCCGTCATAGCGCTCGACCACCAACTCGACCACGTCGTCCATGAAGCGCGCATATTGGTCAACCACGGCCTGGTCGTTGAAACTTTGGGTGATGACGAAGTGCAGATTTCCGTCTTTGGCATGACCGAAGATGATGGCGTTCTCATACTCATGTTTGTGGAACAGCCGGGTGAGGTCGTGGGCTGCGTCAGCCAGGGCTTCGATGGGGAACGCGACATCTTCGATGATGACGGTGGTGCCGCTCTTGCGTACCGAGCCCACCGACGGGAACATGCCAGCGCGTATCTTCCACAGCAGCGCCTGCTCGGTTGCTACATGCGTGAATTGGGCGGGCTCGTACAGTTTCAAGCCGCCTACGGAGTCCGCGGCAACTTTCTCCAGTTCGGTGCGCTCCGTCTCGTCCGCCGATTGAAACTCGACCAGCAGGCCGGCAGCGCCATCCGGCAAAGTGCGAAGCGAAGCCGGTACACCGGTCTGATGTTCAACGGACCGCAGCGAGGCGCGATCCATGATCTCCAATGCCTTGGCGCCAGCTTGCCGCAACGGCACGATCGAATCTGCGGCGGCGTACAAGTCCGAGTAGAGCAGGAGTCCGGTGTACTTCACGGGAAGATCGGGAACGGTGTTCAGCACGGCCTCGGCGATGAAAGCCAGCGTGCCCTCCGAGCCAATCAGCACGTGCTGAAAAATATCCACGGCTGTGTCAAAGTCAAGAAATGCATTCAGCGAGTAGCCTGTAGTGTTCTTCATCCGGTACTTGTTGCGCACCCGCTCGCGGAAGCCGGCGTTGGCTAGCAACTGCGATTTCAGTGCGAGGATGCCGCGCGCCAGTTCCGGCTCGCGCGCATGAAATTCCTCGTCCGCGCCGGGGAGCGCCGTATCGATGACGGTTCCGGAAGGCAACATGAACTTCATCGAGTGGAGAGTGTGATAGGCGTTCTGCTCAACGCCGCAACACATGCCGCTGGAGTTGTTGGACAGAATCCCACCCAGCGTGCAAGTTGCGATGGATGCGGGATCGGGACCGATCTTGGCGCCATACGGAATCAACACCTGGTTGGCGCGCGCGCCGATAACGCCGGGCTGCACGCGGATTTTTCTGCCACTCTCCTCGACTCGCAATTCACGCCAGTGACGCGCCACGTCCACCAGCAATCCATCGGAAATCGATTGTCCCGACAGGCTGGTACCAGCGGCTCGAAACGTCATCGGCACCTGCGTGTGTTGGCTGAAGGCAAATAACGCGCGCACCTCGTCCAAATTCTGCGCCTGTACCACGGCTTTCGGGATCAGCCGGTAGAAACTGGCATCCGAGGCGCAGGCGATCAAGTCGATGGGGCGAATGAGAATGCGGTCGGCGGCAATAATTCCGGCGAGCGAAGACTTAATTTCTTCCGATGAAAGCTGGGCGGGAGCGAGGATGGATACAGCCATTTTTCTTCCCTTCAATTGGTGCTTAAGAGGCTGTGTGAGAAATGCGCCGTCCCTCAAGGGATTGTCAATTTTTCGCACTTTACCCAGGGCCTACGAGACTGTGTCTCAACCTCTGCCGTCCCTACGGGACTCTTTCTCATTTCCTACTTTACCCTAAGCTCTTTCGCCCCATTCGGGGCTGGTTTTTATTTGCCGCCTTCCACTGCGGGAAACCGAGGCAAGGTCGCGATACAAATCTCTTACGCCCTGGGCTATTTGAGTGCTGCACAACCAATGTCCGGTTTCGCGATTTCTTAGTTGTCATCACGAACGGCCTTTAAGGCCGTGAGGGATCTGCTGTTTTCCCCCAGCCGTCGTTCCAGCCGCAAACAACAGCAGATTCCTCGCTTCGCTCGTAATGACAATTCCAGACGAACCCTGAATTCCGAACACGCCGCATGGGACATTACTTACGCAGCGATCTATAAAATCAACTCCCCGGCTGCGGGGCTGGATTTTGCGAAATCGTTCCACCGTACCAACTCAGAGCGAGTTCTGACACACCCTCCCAAGCCCTTAAGCTGAACGCCAAGCGTATGCAGCGGAGAAAATTCCTCCGCGGAATTGCGCTTGGCCAAAATGTAAAGCAGTCCCTTAAGGCGGGACGCGGAAATAGGTCACAAGGAGTTGTGACCTATGACACATTGCACACGTACTGCGCCGGACACTGTCCTCGCAGGGACGCGGTGATCTCAAGGCAAATCCCCACCCAAGCAAAAGCAGCTGGGTGGGCCACCCGCCCGCCGGGAAACTCGCTTGAGCCGCCTGCAGCTTGAGTAGTAATCGTCCCGCGAACCAAGTCTTCGCAATTGTAAGCGCAGGTTTTGCGGCGCAAGAAAAAAGGGGCGGCACGCTGCTGCGGCCACCCCGCTTAGGTTGTGCAACCGTTCCTTAGAATGTAAAGATCGGTCCGAACTCCGAACGCCAATCGACCGACGTGCAGTTGGGCAAGCCGGCGATCTTGGTGGTGCAAACACCTCTGTTATTCGGAAGAGCGTAGCTAGCGTAGTGGCTTTCTTCAAAGCCGAACTGGACCCAGGGGTTCATCTTGTAGTAAATGGTTGCGGCGTTGAGCGAGCTCTTGATTGGCCCGGCGCCGGCCTCCGCGCTAATGCCCTTGGCGAACTTGAAGTCATTGGCATTAGCCGCATCGATACCGTATTCGTAGTAGGCTTGCCAGCCCGCATTCCGGCCCTTCGGGTCGGCATTGAACCAGCGCGACAGTGGGAAACCAGCCTGGACGAACCCGCCATAACCGCGCACTGGCTTCTGTGGGGCCACGACGGCAATGCCGGCGCTATTCGTTCCAAAGACTACGGTGGAAGAGCCATCCACCGAGATGCCGTTCGCCTTGTTGGTCAGCCCCGCCGCCTGGTTGTAGTTGGACAAGAGCTGGTTAGCGAAGAAGAATCGCATGTCAGCTCCCATGTAACCGCTAGCCACGACCGTTACCCAGCGGGTGGGGAGGGAGACTGCTATCTGGTTGCCGTACCCATTGCTGTTGGCGTCAACGCCTCTGGGGAAGGCAATCTTGTAAGCCGTCGGTACGTTTGAGAACGGCACTGTGGCCTGGCGCCCAGTGTAGAAGCCGCTCCAGAGAATCTGAGCAGGGACAACGCCCGGAGCTTTGTCGAGCTGGAACTGGAGCACGACTCTGGATTCAATCTCAGGCTTCCCATAGTCGGCGCCCTGGCGCTCGCCGTATCCCAACTGATTGCCGGTTCCGTCGAGCACGGTGCAAGTTGTGGGCGTATTCAGTGCTGTGATGGTGCAAGTGGTTACATCGGCCGGGAGATTGCCTTCGGATGGCATCATGATGGCAAATTCGGGCGAGAGCTTCCAATTACGCGAGCCGCCCAATTTTTGCACGAAGCCGACACGCATCTGCGGAGAGCGTTCGTAAGTGTTGCCCCAGTAAGCGCCAAAGAACGTAGTTTCGAACAAGTTCATCATTGCGCTCGAGCCGTAAATCGTCCAGTCCTGTCCGGCTTCGAAGAAGATGTCGGTGTTCGGCGACACGGTCCAGTCGAGTCGTCCGAAGGCCAGACGCAGTTGGAACGCATTGCTGCGAATGCTGGAGACGTTGCGGTTGTCGGCACGGCTGAAGTTGCCCTCGTAATCGGCTTCGATTTGGCCAGTAACCGTCACATTTTTCGAAACATCAGGCCACTCGAACTTGAAGCCCAAACGAGATTGCCGCGCCTTGACGTGGAATTCGGAGTTGTTGGTTGGTCCGGTGTCGGCGTTCAGGAAACCTGGTGGCGGAAAGTCGTCTCCACGGGGAGAGCTGGAGTCGTACGCCGCGGTGGCCTTTACGAAGCCATACGGCGTCATTCTGACCGCACCCAACTTCAGGGCGCCCGCCAGACCTTCCTTAACCGGCGCATCCACCGGAAGTACCCGGACCGGCGCGATTGCAGGTATCACGGCCGGAGCTGCGGCCTCTTTCGGCGCTGCCGCCTGTCCCGAGCCCGGAGGCGTGAGAGTTGCGGACTGGGTGGGGCCCGATTCTGTATCCACCAGCGAGTGCAAGGTATCTGCATCCGCGGCACTTTTCAGCTCTGCCGCCTCCGAATCATTGACAACACCTTTGGCCTTCAGCAAAAGGAGTAACTGCTGCATCCCTGCCGAACCAGACACATTTCCCAGGCTCTTGGCTTCTGCTGTCGTCAGGATTCCCTTTTTTACCAGGAGATCGACTAAGGTTGAACTGATAACGGCTCCCGCTCCTACACTGGCGCCGCTGTTCGTGGTTGCGGCGGTAGTAGCCGCGTTGGTGGGATCCGCCGTGGTCGTGGCACTCGAGTCCGCAGCACAGACCGCTACTGGGACCAAGAGACACGCGACCGCAAGTAGGCACAGTACCGATGACCGGAAAGAATCTCGCATCTTCGCCTCCAAGCAAGTGGGCACAATTCGATACCAGACGGGAAAGCCTGGCGTCATCGGGATTCCTGATCGGTAAATCCCACCTGTGAATTGGGCCTTGGAGGGGAACTGTAAGCGACAGCATAGGGAAGGCTGGCGGACATGGCTCACGCGTGAATGTGATATTGGTCACATTGCGGGGGTGGGTAATAATGTACCTCCCCTTCGTCTGTAACTGGTAAGTTGCAGATTCTGCGCTGATTAGTGGAAGGATGAGGCGGACCACGAAGACGGCACTGACCTGCGTTGCCACTTTTGTGGGAGTGCTTGCCTCAATCCGACGGCGGAAGCCAAGGCCATGTGGGTTCCAAGTTCTGGAAGTGCGATCGCGGGAGCATGTTTCTTCGCTGGAATGAGTTCGCGACTAAGCCCTAGAAGCTATCTCATAAATCGTTTTGTATCAGGGCACGGCTTCAGACGTGCCGCAACGGGTCAACAATAACTTGGGCTTCAGCCCTGAGGACCTGTTTATTGCAGGGGCTAAAGAGCGTGTGTGAGAACCCCTGTCGTCCCTACGGGACTCGGATCTATTCCCCACTTTACCCAGCACTCCGCCTGCGGCTGCGTGCTGGGCTAAACTGAGCCGCGCCTACAGCGCTGGATTTTCGCCCATCAAGTCCACTGGCAAATACCAAGTGTGGTTCTCACACACGCCCTTAAAGCCCTGACCTTTGCTCTGCTTCGCCCGGCACGACTAAAAAGCCTGCCCTGAGCGCAGTCGAAGGGTCGTGCCCTGATACACCCCAGAACGATTTATGAGATGAATCCTACAGTCCCAGGTAGGCGCGCCGCACTTCGTCCATGTTGGCGACCTCGCGCGAATTGCCTTCGATCTCCACGCGGCCTTCGGCAAGCACATAGGTATGATCGCTCAGCGCCAGGGCGAGGTGCACGTTCTGCTCGACCAGGACGATGGTCAGTCCTTGCTTTCTCAGCTCTTTCAGAGTGAGGAACAACTGCTGCGCAAGCACCGGCGCCAGACCCAGCGAAAGCTCGTCGATCATGAGAACGACCGGCTCCTGCATCAACCCGCGGCCCATCGCCAGCATCTGCTGTTCGCCGCCGGAGAGGGTGGACGACCTCTGCTTGCGACGCTCCTTCAAGCGCGGAAAAGTATCGTACACACGTTCCAGGTTGTCCTTCTGCCGCTTGCGTGCGCGATGCGAATACGCGCCCATCTCCAGGTTCTCTTCCACCGACATATCGGGGAAAAGCTGCCGGCCTTCGGGCACCAAAACCAGGCCGCGGTTGGCTTTCGCGTGCGGCGACATCCTGGTCACATCTTCTCCGTTCATCAGGACGCGGCCGCCCCAGCAAGGCACGCTGCCCATGATGGTGCGCAGTGTGGTTGTCTTGCCCGCGCCATTGGCGCCTATCACGGTGGTCATCTTGCCAGCCTGCACCTCGAGCGATATGCCCCATAGCACCTGCACCTCGCCGTAGCCAGACTCGAGTTTTTCGACCTGCAGGACGGCGGCCATCAGTTGTTCTCCTTGAGTTTTTCTGCGATGTCGGGGTCGCCCAGGTAAGCTTCAATCACCTGGGGATCGCGCGCGACATCCTCGGGCTGCCCTTCGGCAAGTTTCTGGCCGAAGCTCAACACCACAATGCGGTCAGAAAGACTCATGATGGCCTGCATGACATGCTCGATCATGAACACCGAGATCCCGCTGTCGCGGATGTCTCGCACAATTCCGATCATGTACGTGATTTCGGTGGGATTCAATCCGGCCAGCACTTCGTCCAGCAGAAGCAGCTTAGGACGTGCGGCCAGTGCGCGGGCAACCTCCAAACGCTTCTTGCCGGCTATGGTCAGGGAACGCGCCGACATCTCGGCGCTCTTTGCCAGTCCGACGCGTTCGAGCACCTCCAGGGCTACTTTCCGCGCCGGCTGCAGGGCCAGGTATTCGCGGCCGAAGCAGGCGCCGACGATCACGTTTTCCAACACCGTCATGTCTTGCAGCGGCTTCACGATCTGGTGGGTGCGCGCCAACCCAAGGTGGACCACCTCGTTGGGGGGAAGATTGGTGATGTCTTCACCGGCAAACTTTACCGTTCCTTTGTCCGCCTTGTAGACCCCATTTACGACGTTAAACAGCGTAGTTTTGCCGGCGCCATTGGGGCCTATCAATCCCAGAATCTCGCGTTCCCCGAGACTGAAGCTCACATCGGAGACCGCCTGCAGTCCGCCAAACCGTTTGCTTACGCCGCTCACTTCCAGCAAGGTAGTCATTCGATCACCTTGCGGGCGCGCGGCACCAGACGATAGAGCCAGCCGATCAGTCCGCCGGGCGCAAACAGCACCACCAGCAGCAATAGTCCGCCGGCAATCACCAACTGAAAGTTGGAGAACTTGGGAGAAGTCAACAGATAGGAGCGAAGCTTCTCGTACAACCCTGCGCCCAACGCCGCCCCGACGACCGTACCTTTACCGCCAAGCATCAGCATCACGATTCCCTCGAGCGAGAGCATGAACTCAAAGGCAATCGAGGGGTCGATCATGCCATTCTTGTAGAACATCAGCGTGCCAGCCACAGCCGGAAGAAATGCAGACACGCTGTAAATGATTGCCTTGAACACGGTAGTGTTAACGCCCAGAACCACGGCCGCGTCTTCATCTTCGCGGATGGCGAACAGGCCCAGGCCAAATTTCGAGATCTTGATGGCCAGACTCAGAATCATCGACAAAGCCATCACGCCGATCACCAGGAAGTAGGTGATCCAAAGGGCGTGACGCGCTCCGCCCAGCCTCTCGTATGCGTCGAACGCAACGTACATGCCTGTGGACCTGCCCCAGGGATCGAAGTTGGCGACGAACGATTGCACAGCGACCAGGATGCCGATTGTCGCCAGCGCGAAATAGGCGCCCCGTAATCGAAGAATGCCCATCCCTAACGCCAGGGCGAACAGGCTGACCCCGAGGCCGGAAGCCAGCGCCGCCAGCACCAGGTTCCAATTTCGCACCGTGGCCAGATAGAGTCCGATGTAGCCACCCAGCCCGTAAAACACAATGTGGCCGAAGTTCACATACCCGGTATAGCCGATCATCAGGTTCAGGTTGCTGGCCAGGATGATGGCAATCGCGACCAGGATGAGGTCCTCGCGCAAGGAGACATTGTTGGCACGCAACGGAACGAACGCCATCAGCGCAGCAAAAACCAGGATCAACCAGAAGACCGGGCGTCGCAGAATCATGCCGTGGCCCTCGTGAAGATGCCCTTGGGAAAGGCAACCAGCACGACCACAAACAGTCCGAACTCAATCAGCGGGATCCAACTAACGGCGATGAAAGGTGTGACCGCTCCCTCCAACAAGCCAAGCAATACGCCGGCGACCAGGGCCCCGAAGGGCTTGCCGAGTCCGGCCAGGACGGTCACCACGAAACTCTTCATCTGGTAACCGGCACCGGAAAGAATGGTAAAGGGAAACAGGGTTGAGACCAGTGCGCCCGAAGCCGCCGCCAGAGCGATGCCGATCGCGAACGCCAAAGCGAGGACCATGGTCGAGGAGATGCCCATTAACTCCGCCGCTTCCCGGTTGTCCGCCACGGCCCGGATGGCTTTGCCGGGCCGGGTGCGATACAGAAACAACTCCAGCGCCAACCCAATGATGACGGCAGCACCGGCCGCGGCCAGGTGGTTCCCGTCAAAGGTGTAGGCACCCACGGTAATGCCGCGCAGCGTGAAGTTCACGTTATAGGGACTGGTGCTCCAAATCGCGGTGCCGATCCCAATGATCATCATGTTCACGGCGAAGGTGGACAGCAGGCTCGACAACTGGGAGCGGCCGATTACCCAGTGCACGGCGATCCAATAAATAACCAGACCGAGCAGTAAACCCGCCGCGATCACGGGTAGCAACAGTAAGTAGGCGTTCACCGGGAAGGCGGCGAACAAAATGTACATGCCAAACATACCCAGCGCGATGACCGCGCCGTGGGTGAGATTGATGACATCCATCACTCCCCAGATCAGGCTTAGGCCCATAGCGGCCAGCCCGTAGACCGAGCCGATAAGCAGGCCATCGATCATGGAAGCGAGAATGCCAGACATTTCTCACCTTTTGCGCCGCATCGCTCGCCGGTGTGGCGCGCAAAGTTCGTCAATCAATGTACTGCAAAATTAGTGGATCGGATATACCAGACTGGCGCTCTTGCCAGCCAGCGGCCAGACCACCTGCTTCACTAGCTTTCCTGACTTGTCCTTTTGCCATTGCGCCAGGACCATGGCATGGCCCACCTGCAAACCGTGTTCCTTGGCCTCGGTCGAAAACTTGGTGCGACCATAGAACGTTGTGATGTCGGTGGCATTCAGCGCTGCTGCGACTTTCGCCGTGTCTGTGCCACCTGCCTGTTCAATGGCGCGTTGCAGGACCAGGCCGGACGCGTAGCCACCCGCCGATTCATAGCTGGGCGGAGCTTTGTACTTCGCGGTGTACGCCTTGGCGAAATCGGCGCCGCTCGGCCCATACTGTGCCCTGAAGGCGGTCTGGGGCTCCCACTGCGAGGGCACGATCACGCCCACGGCTGCATCGCCCAGCTCGCCCCACTGCGGACTGTCCGGGGCCACCAGCAGGGTGACCATCTTCAGCGCGACTTTGTGGCTGTAGACTTGCCGCGCCAGAGTGGAACCATCCGCGTAGTGCCCTCCGCCCAGCAGGACCGTGGACTTCGACGCGATCACCTTGTCGATAATGGCGCTGAAGTCGGTTGTGTTCGGGGCGTAGGCTTCGCTGAACGCCACGTTGAAGCCGAGCTGCTGCGCGTAGGCCTTCGCCGGATTTACTACTGACACCGAGAACGAGGCGTCCTCGTAGACGAACGCCACCGTCGCCTTCGGGTCCTTCGTCTTCAGCATGTCCAGAACGCCCTTCAGGTATTCCGCTCCTGGGGTGAACATCTGGAAGAGGTAATGATTGCCCAGCGTGTAGGTCTTGCCTTCCGCCGCACCCGTGGTCAGCATGATCTTGGTGTTCTGCTCAGTCACGACGGCGGCAGTGGCGGTGAGACTCGAAGAGTAAGGGCTGAATAGAAAATCGGCGTTGTCCTGCAGGATCATGCGCGAGTAAAGCTGTTGCACGCGCTTGGTGTTGGATTCGTCATCGTAGCTGACGAACTTGATCTTGTAGTTCTTGCCGCCCGCCTTGATACCTCCGGCAGCGTTCACCTGATCGCGCCAGAGTTCGAAGCCGTGTAATTGCTCCACCGAGTCCACATTCATGGATCCCGTGTTGGAAACGGTGAAACCAACGGTGAGGTCCTGGGCAAAACCTGTAGTGACGAAGAGCACAACCAGCAGAAAGATGGGGAGAACGAGTCGTTTCACAGTTCACCTTCTCGGATAGTCTTAGAGTGGCTGAAAGCGTACGGCGGAGATTGTCCAACCCCCTATGACACGAGTCACGTGCAAATGTGATTTTCCTCACAACAGAGGGAAAGGGACTAATAGGGTGGAGCGCCGCTGAACCTGGATTATTCATCTGTTTCGGTAGCTTTGAAGGGGCACGGCTTCAGCCGTGCCGTTACGTGGGCGTGGAGAGTTGGGCTTCAGCCCCTGAGGGAATTCGCAGTTAGTGGCAACACCGAAGTCCCTCAGTGGCTAAAGCCATCACAAGGACAGCACCTTACGGCACGGCTGAAGCCGAGCCCCATCAAAGCGTGAGATCTTCACGAATAAAGCAGGTGAAGCGCTTCTCCACCCTATACACCAAGTGTCAAATTGCTTAAGAAGGACGCGGCAGCAGCAAGACATCGCTACGCAGCTTGCCATACGGTTTCTTTGCCGCCAACAAATTTGGGAACTCTGCGCTGCCGTTCCAGCAATAGTCTGTAGGTCCTTAATTGTGGGAAGGCATTCTTCGGCGATGGACCGCAACACAAAACTTAACACTTGTGTTACCAGACTTTACCGTCGAAATCGAGTTGCCAGGGTTTCAATACATGACAGAGGAACTGTCAAGAAGGAGTTGAGAAGATATGAAAACCAAGTTTTGGAGTGTGGCGGTGGCGTTGTTAGCGCTGGCGCTGTGTGGCACGGCGATGCTCTCGTACGCGCAGCAGAATGACGCAGAGGGTGCTCAGGGATGGAGTGGGCACAAGCATGGCCACATGGGCTTTATGGCCCGCGAGCTTAACCTGACCGATACCCAGAAGCAACAGGTCAAGACCATCGTGCAGTCCGATCGTGCGGGCATGCGTCCGCTGATGCAGCAACTTGCTGAAAACCGCAAGGCGCTGCTGGCCGCCACGGCCAATGGCGCTTTCGACCAGGCCAAGGTGCAAGCGATTGCCAACCAGCAATCGCAAGCCATGGCGCAGTTGATGGTCCAGAAAGCGTCCATCCAACACCAGATCTACACCCAGGT
>DATCCF010000074.1:0-20364 GCA_036511435.1 Terriglobales bacterium
GTCTAGGTGCCGCCGGCTGAAGCCGGCTCGGAGGTGAAGGATCAGCGGGAACGCGGCGCTGAAGCGCCGCTCTACCCGTGCTCGCTCGACTACAGTAATTCTTAAACTGCTCTAGACTGAGCCGCGCCTACCTCCACCCCAGTTCGCCCGCCACGGCGGGGCGCGACCTGGGGACCCCGCCTACGGCGCTGGATTTTCGCCCAACAAATTCCATCGGCGAATACCATGTTCGGTTCTCACACACGCTCTGAGGCACCTGATTATGGTGAACGGCTCGAACGCGGGTCTGAAATGAAGGTCCGCACTACCCGAACGTTTTTTCACCATCCAGGTTAAGCACCGAATACCACCCCTACCGGCGTTCCCACTCCTGACGCAAGCTTCTCCGCGGCCGACGCTTGCTTGGCCGCGATTTCCAAATATCCTGAGCTGCCAACAATGGCGAAGAACTCATCCTCTCCCCCTTCCGCGTAGGAATGGCACACGCACCCGATCGTCTGGCCCGCGACCAGGATGCTCACTGCTGGGGGAGTAGTCGCGAACAAGGCTGGTGCCTCCTGCTCGCCGATGTTGGTGATCAGGTTGCCGAACTTGTCTACCTTGAGGACCACGCCTCGCAGGCTGTTCTCGCCGATGTGCTCTACGGCGGGCAGTGTAAGGCGGGCATAGTCGGAAATCTCGGGGCCAAACTCGGCCGGTGCGACACTCTTGCTCAACCATCCTGCCACCGGCGAGAAGACGTCCCGGCCATGAAAGGTCTGGCTCACCGGTTGCAAGAAATAACGCTCGGCGGTGATGTGACGCACGGTGAATTTCGGTTCCCGCATCTCGACCAGCGAGAGCACTCCGTTGTCCGGCGCTACGAAGATGTAGTCGTCGGTCTCAACGATGATGGGCCGGCGCGCGCCGCCAACCCCGGGATCGACCACCACCACGTGCACCGTGCGGGGTGGAAAGAATCGATAGGCCTGCGCGATCGTCCACGCGCCGTCGAAGACGTCGTAGGAAGCCACGGCGTGACAAACGTCAACTACGGTTGTCTCTGGATGGATGTTGAGCACCACCCCATGCATGATGCCCACGAACGGATCGTTAAGGCCGAAGTCGGTGGTGAAGGTGACGATGCGCGTATCGGACATGCACTGGCAAAGTATCCGCCGGGGCCTCCGGAGTCAAGCCCGCCAAGGTTGACACACCGCCTACCACGTTCCCATGCGCAGGACCAACCCGGTTGTAACCTGCAGCCCATTCTGATAATTCAAGCCATTCAGATCTTGCGTCCAGGAATGTGAATACTCCAGACTGGCCACCCGGAAGGCGAGTGCGTTATTGATTTTGTAGTCCACTCCTGTTCCTGCCGCGACGGCGAAGCCATTCGTCTCCCAATCCTTGGTGTACAACGGATGAGTAACGTAGGGGTACCCCTTGGGAGTCTTATCCCCGAATAGCGCGAATTTCTCTTCCGGGTACATCCTCTCCTGGGTGAGCTTGGCTCCGCCAACCAGGAACTGCGCGTGCGCGTTCCAGCGGCCAGCCGTCGAGGGCGTCCAGCGGGGTCCGACCATATAAGTCAACGAATCGCCGCTGAGATTCGTGGGCAGGTCCAGTAGCTTGCAACCGTTAACGTCCGCCACGATCTGCCATTCGGAGGATACGCGGAACGCTGTTGAGCCCCCGCCCCCTATGCACGATCCCTTGGCGCCACTACCGACATAGGTTCGGAAGTTGGGAGTCATGGTGAATTCAAAGGGTGCTACACCGGGGGGTGGGTCCACGGGAATTCTGGCCGTGTCTCGTTCGAAGGCGGTCTTCGCCCTAGCCGCTTCGGGATAGGGCTTGAATACCCCCGGCCGGTTGTCACGGTGCCAGGGCAACTGGCCGTTCATCACGTTGGCCATCGAACGCGAAGGATTCAACCCTGAACGAACCAGCAAACGAATGTACGGATTCCGGTTATGCTCTTCCAGAACGGTTATGACATAGCGATCCAACGAGTCTTCGGCAAGCGTCCATCCCAAGCCGAGTGAGGGAGTGATGACATGGTCCACGAACCCCTGCTGCGGAAACTGCCCCTGGATGTGACCGATAGAAGCTTCGCTGAGTGGACCGATTTCGAATTGTACGCTGTAAAGGTAAGAAAATGCCGCGCTGCGGAGTTTCGCCTTCCAGTATCGGGAGTTCTCGCCGAACACGACGTCGCGATAGGCGCGGTCATTTTGTTGCCAGATGAAGCTGGCCACAGCGCCCTGCATCGGGTGGCCGACATAGTTGACTAAGAACGGGTCTCCGTCGGCCCAGCCGTGGAGGTTGCCGACCGAATTTAGATACCCAGGCCAAAAGGGCGTATGGAAAGCATCCCGGGTTCCCCACTCCGTGGCGTAACGGAACGATTGCTCGACGGTCAGGAATGCTAACGATCCTTTTGCCAGATGCAACCAGTCAATTCCCGTTTCGCGCTTGGGTTTCGGCGACACTGCCATGATGGCCGTTCCAGACGCAGCAGCCGCTCCGCCCGAATCAACCGGGACGTCCAGGGAACTGGATGACCGTCCAATTGGCGGCAGGGACACCTCGAACCGGTCGTGGGGAATCGCTGCAATTGCCTGTGCGCGAACATAAACAGCACTGCTGGAGTACAACAAGGCCAGGCAAACGGCGAGGACGACTCGCCCTCTGGTCAACATCGTCATATAGGAGAGCCTTGATAAATTTCAGGGTTATTATGAATCCATAGAATGCATCATTTGCCCACGTTTTGGAACTACAAAAATATATCGTCCAATCAATCGATTGACGTTAGATTCGGGGTCGATTTCGCAAGGGAAAAAAGCCACCCCGAAAGATGGCTCTACGATTAATCCTTTGGTCTTATGCTGTTACCGTATGTCCACATCGCCGGAGCCGGTGGAAAGCTCCACATCGGGACCGCCGCCGTGCACCGTCCCTTTCAATTCATGACGGCCCAACGAGCCTTGCACGGTAATTGGGAGATCGGAGTGAATCGAGCCGGAACTGGTGTGCACGTCCAGATTGAAGCCGATGGCAGAGCCAACTGCCAGGCGAATGGATCCCGAGCCGGTGTGCAAGCTCCAGGGACCGCCCACACTGCCGTCGGCGGTGAGGTCACCGCTGCCACTGCGTGCGCGTAGGCCACCCTTGACGCCGCGCAGGTGGACTCCGCCCGAACCGGTTTGAACATCTACATCGCCCGATCCGGTGAGATCGGCTTCAATGTCACCGCTGCCGGTATGCGCGTAAAACGGGGCGGCCACCTTTTCTGCCTGGATGCTTCCGCTTCCGGTCTGCACGTGCGAGCGTCCTCCGACCTCCCGTACCCGGATATCGCCCGATCCAGTCTGGGCCTGCACCTCGGCGCGGACGCCCTCGACTCCGACATTGCCGGAGCCGTTGTGAGCTTGCACCGTGGTATCGGCAGGGACGGTTATCTGGTAGCTGATGGAGACGTGCCGGCGCACATCCTCAGGCAAGTTGTAGCCGATGCGAATGCTGTTTCCGTTCTGCTGAATGGGTGGGTTCGATTCGACCGTGTGTACCGCATTTTCGGCGTTGGAGAACCAATCATTGTTGGAGTGGACCGTTCCGTGTACCACGACCTTGTCCGTGCCGCCAGCCTTAATGCTGATATCGCCCGATCCGGTAGTGACATCGAGGCTGACGGTTCCGGAGACCTGCAGGGTGCGGTCGAAGTGACCTTCGGCGCGGGCATGCAGCAGCGCCGGAACCAATAGGAGAGCAAGAAGAATGGCAGTGTAGTGCTTTTTCATATTGCCTCGCCGGAATATTGAAGTGACCGCGTTACAGAACTCGGGCCGCCGTTACCGGCAGCCCAAGGGAGGACTGACCCAGGCTATTGCTGTAGAACAACCTGGTCACCTTGTTTGAGGCCCGATAGCACTTCGGTCTTAGCCCCATTGGAGATTCCGATGTTGATTGCGACCTTGCGCATTCCATCCTTGCCCTTCGGATCGGGCACGTCCACCGACGCCTTCTTGTCTTTGTCGTACAGGATGGCGCCTTCGGGAATCATCAACACGTTCTTATGTTCGTCGAGAATGATCTCCGCGTTAGCGGTCATTTCGGCTTTCAGTTCGCCGCCGGGATTGTTGATGGATACCCGCACTTCGAACGTGGTCACATTGTCTTTCTCCACGCCCATCGGCGAAATCTTGGTTACGTGGCCGGTGAACGTCTTGTCCTTAAACGTCTCCACCCGGATGCGGGCCGGCTGTCCGAGGTAAACCTTACCAATGTCGCTCTCGTCCACCTTGCCCTTCACATACACTTCGCTGGTGTCGCCCAAGGTCATCACCAGAGTGGCGCCCGAGCCTAAAACCAGGATGGAACTGACTGCGTCGCCGACTTCGACGTCACGCGAAAGCACGATCCCGTCGATGGGAGCTGTGATCGTGGTGTAGCTGAGCTGCTCTTCGAGTTGGTTGAGGCTGGCCTGGTCTTTTTTCACTTGCGCCTGGGCCTGCGCAACCTTCGCCTTGTTCACCGTGTATTGCGCCCGGGCGAGATCACGCTTGTTGACCGCTATGATGTAGCTTCGCTGCGCGTCGTCCAGGGTCGATTGCGACACCACACCGTCCTTCGACATTTCCTGGGCGCGTTCATATGCCCGCTGCAAGGTGGGAATATCCACTCCCTGGGCATCCACTTCTGCGCGCTTCAGGTCGGCTTCGGCGCCTTTTAGGTTGGCATCCGATGAGAGCAGTTGAGCCCGCCCCGAGCTGACCTGCGCCTCGATCTCGATCTTGTCGAGTTCGGCCAGCACCTGGCCTTGCCTCACTTTGCTGTTGGTGTCCACGTAAAGCTTTTTGACGATGCCGCTGGCCTTCGACTTGATCTCGACCTTGGTGATAGGCGTGACTTTGCCCGTGGCCACCACGCTCTTGGCGAGGTCGCCCTTTTCCACCTTTGCCAGCTTGGTGGGGTCGATCTTGGTGCCGCCCCGGGTCGCTGCCACCGCCACGATCACCAATGCCAGGACCGCAACCGACATGATCGAAATGATGATCCAGCGCTTCCTTTTCTTCTTGCCGTTGCCGTTCGCCACTGCCGCCTCCCCTACCGGGTAGGATTCTGTTCTGTTGAATGGTACGTGTGGGGCCCGGATTTAGTTCCGTTGGACGACAGGAAAGCAGACGAGGCTCGTCCTGTCATTCTTTAGACAGATAGGGCAGGGAGTTGGGTAGCGGGGTTCCGCAAAAATGGGTGGGTAAGTGGGTGGAGCAGCCGAGAAATCCCACAGCTATTAGGGCTGCATCAAGCACTGTGCGATATCGGTATCTCTAAGTTGTCATCACGAACGGCCTTTAGGCCGTGAGGGATCTGCTGTTTCTCTCCAGCCGCCGTTCTAGGCACAAACAACAGCAGATTCCTCGCTTCGCTCGTAATGACAATTTCCCAAAATGGACCGTGAATTCCAAACACCATGCACTGGTCTCGAAGTTTCTCCAGAGCGCTGAAGCGCTCCTTCCCACCAAGAAGTTCGCTCCTTGATTTTTTGCACGGATTTCCTCAGCAGTCTGTTCAGGCTGATTGGAAGCTGCAGGGAATTGAGACCAGGGTCAGCCCTGGTCTCCAAGAACAAGCCTTACGAGAACACCTCACCGACCATGGCCGAGAGCGTGCGCGAGGGAAGGGTATTCCGTACCGGGCGATCGGACACGATCCTGTCGGCGCCATTCAACTGCTTGCGCGTAATGCGCAGCTTCAGGGCCCGTTCGATGACGCGAAGTTCGGCCACCTCGGCGCCTGCTACCAGCGTCGAAGCGCGGCCGCGCAATCCTGCACGTCCCGTCCGTCCCACACGATGGATGAAGTCCTCGGGTATGGCCGGCAAGTCATAGTTGATGACGTGCGCGATGTTTTGAACATCGATGCCGCGCGAGGCGACGTCGGTGGCCACCAGGACCTTGAAGCGGCCCGCGTCAAAGCCCGCCAGCGCGCCTGTCCGTTGCGACTGGGTGCGGTCGCCGTGAATCATCGCGGCGGCGAAACCGTCGCGCACCAGGCTTTTCGCCAGGCGCTCGGTACCGCGCTTCGTCCGGGCGAACACCAGGGTGCGGCCCTTCTCGGCGTACAGGAGCTGCCGGAGGACCTCTGACTTCTCCGATGCGGAAACTTCAAAGGCGTGCAGTTCGACCGTGTCGGCCGGCTTCGAAATTGAACCCTGCGCAATGCGCACTGGACTGCGCATGTAGTCGTTTACCAGGCCGGCGACGGAGGCTTCCAGGGTTGCCGAGAAGCACATCGTCTGACGATCGCGCGGCAGGACCGCCACGATGCGGCGGATGGCCGGCAGAAAGCCCATGTCGAGCATGCGATCGGCTTCGTCGAGAACCAGGGTCTTCACCGCCTCGAGGCGCACCAGCCTGCGGGCAAGGAAATCTTCCAGACGTCCCGGCGTAGCCACGATGACCCGCGCTCCGGAGCGCAGGGCTTGAATCTGTGCCTTCTCGGCCAGACCGCCGATGACGAGGGCCGCGGGCGCAAGTTTCTTGTCGCGCAGCTTTTCGTACTGTTCGTGAACCTGCATGGCAAGTTCGCGGGTGGGCACCAGGATAAGCGCTTCCGGATTGCGAGACGATGTCTGCAACAGGCGCTCGATCAAGGGCACCAGGAACGCAAGGGTCTTGCCCGTGCCGGTTTGGGCGGTGGCCAGGATGTCTCTGCCCGCAAGTGCGTGCGGGATCGTTTCCGCCTGGATGGCGGTTGGAGTGGTGAAATTGGAGAGCGCCAACTTCCGCTGAAGGTCAGCGGAAAGAGGCATTTCTGAAAATTGTGTCAATCGAATTGTTCTTTCTGGAGGGGCGTCTCGCGATTGCATTTAGTTAGTGCATGCGATTCGCGAAGATACTTCGGATGCCGCTCAATAGTTTATTGGGCGCTCTAAACAAACGGAAGCAGGAAAGGCGGGAAATCAGATCAAGAAATCCGATCGGACTGTCGCACCACAAGCGAACCGTGGCTAATAGCGTCTAGCAGGAGTGTACCACAGGTTTCCCGATCGTGCCGGGAAGAGCAGCGGCGGGGCCGGCCGCTGCCTCGAAATTACTTGGCAAAGTCATGAAAATCAAAGCCTTGCGGCTGACCTTCCTCGTCATGGGTGACCACTAGATCGGCCACCGACTGGGTGGCGGGGGCCTCCGTCTCGTTGTCCGACTGCTGCTTGCGCTGCTGCTTCTTCTGGGCCTTTTCGGCCTGTTTTTCCTGTCGTGACCGTTCTTTTTGGCGCTTGGTAAAGGATGGACGCGAGTTTCCGGCCATACACGCTCCTCTCAGCTCAATCAATCTGATCGGCGATACTGCCTCCATCATACATGCATGTTCGCACTCTGGGTAACCACGGGCTCGACCGTGGGTGGAATCTCATACACCAAAAATTACCCGACAACCGGTCCGCGGTGTCGGGTGAGGTCATTCTTCGCTTCACTACTTGAGCCCGCCTGATTCCCCGTAAAGTGTGCGGCTGCCGGATGTTATAATTTTCGGGTACGGTGGGTGTAGTTCAGTGGTAGAACTCCGGACTGTGGCTCCGGCTGTCGAGGGTTCGAATCCCTCCACCCACCCCAAGAATCCTTTCCGATCCGCCTTGCTCAACCTCGAAATTACCTTGCCGGTGCGCCGCTCAAGGGCACTGTGGCCAAATCAACCCAGCGTTCTCCATTGCCTTTCACGAAAGTAAGCGAATCGATCCGGACCGTACGCGTGTCAGAATAAGCCCTCCAGCGCTGACGAGCGATGACTTCCACCTTCTGGGCCTCGTCCACGGTATCCGTTTTTGCGATGGTGAGATGCGGCATGTAGGGCCAAGGCTCTTCATAGGCGAGCGTGTCTCGATTGAGGAGATCGTGCAATTCGCGCATCCGATAGGCGCCCCGCGCCACGCGGAGGAAGACGGTGGGAGTGATAGGGACAAAGCTCTCCGCGTCCCCCATCGTGATTTCGAAAGCTGCGACCCTTTCGCACACCTCCCTAAGCACGCCTAAGGCCTGCGGTTCGGTGCCCCGCAAGGGCCGCGGAGGCAGCACCGTGAGGTGGGCGTCGGCATGGGTGTGCGCTGGATGCAACTCGCGGCGCAATTCTTCCACGAAGATCCCGACTGGGCTGCGCACGTAAGCAACCGCAGCGTATACGAGGCCAAGCATGAAGGTTACATTATAGCGGCCAATCCGCTGGAATGCGTTTAGGGTCAAGCGCCCAGGACGAAACTTCGCCCTCGCTAACGCTTTAGTAGTGGCTTATCCAGCGGCGGCTGCGACGCAAAGAAGTCTTGCCGGAAGCGTTGCGCGTAATTGCCGATCAGCTCTTGTACCCGGTCGGGGTCGGGCGATTTCACGATCAGGCCGGCATGGTGCTTTTTGTCATTCAGGCGCCAGATAATTTCCGGATCGTTGTATGCCGAAGTGTCGGGATGCTCTTGCCGCGCCAGCGAAATAAGCAGGCCGGCACTGGCGTTTCCCGCAACCGGTGGCCGGTAAGGGGCCTTTCCACCGGCGATTTCGATTTTGGCCCACTCCGCCCAGAGATTGATTCCTGTCGCCGCTTCCACCAAGTCAGCGATATGCGCGCCTCCGACACGGGCGGCGGTCTCCAGGAAATACAATCTGCCATCGCGGCCCGCAATGAACTCGCTGTGCGAAACGCCCCGTACCAAACCGAAGGCTTGCAAAACTTTTTCGTTGAGCGTCAGCAGAGGACGTTCCTCCTCCGAGCCTCGGGGCAACGTGCGCGTGGTGAAAATGTCGCCCTCGTGCGAGACTTCCATCGGAGGGCGGCCGTAGCGGCTGGCAATGGCAAACAGCAGTTCGCGCTCATAGACAATGGTGTCCACGTGGTAGATGTCACCGGGCACATACTGCTCGAGCAGGTAATAGGACTGCTGGTCGCCCAAAAGTTCCAATGCCGCCCAGAGTTCCTCGGCCGTGGCGATTTTCTTGATGCCCATGGAGCCCGCCAGCGATCTCGGCTTCAGCACCCAGGGCGGTGGCACGCGACTTAGGAAATCGTGCAGCTGGGCGTAGTTCAGGATGTGAATGAATTCCGGCACGGCCAGCCCTTCCTCGCGCGCCTTGGTGCGCATGGCGAGCTTGTCGCGGAAATATCGGGCCGTGGTGTCGCCCATACCGGGCACGCGCAGATGCTCGCGCAGTGTGGCCGCGGTTTCCACGTCGAAATCATCCAGAGGAACAATGCGATCGATGTTTTCCGACCGCGCCATGTAACTGACGCCCAGCAGTACGTCTTCGATCTTCCACTTCTTCTCCACGTCCGGAATGTAGAAGAACTCGTCGATACTGTCTCGCGGCCATTCCTCATCGCGCAAGGTGTGAGAGGTGAGCAGCAGTACGCGACAGCCTTGCCGTCGGCACTCGCGAATGAAATCGAGTCCTTTGAAGTAGCTGGCGAGGCAGAGGACAGTCAGCGGCTGTTTGACTGGATCCTTGGCGGACGAAGATGACATGGCGTCTCCCTAACCACGCAAATCGGTTCGAAAGAATGTAACCCAAGGAGCCTGATTCCGACAATTCTGCTGCGTACATCCTTTTGTTGCGGAGCGAGTCTGACAATGTCAGATATACGCCTGCCGGACTGTGCGGCCCGATCGTAGCTCCAGAAGAGGGCATTCACAGTCGCGAGAGAGCCAATCGGGCGGCGTTGTAACCACACATTCCGTGCACCCCGCCGCCCGGGGGGGTCGAAGACGAGCAGAGATAGATATCGGTGGCCGAGGTAGCATATTGCCGCCGTGTAGGACGAAACAGGAATTGCCGCAGATTCATCGCTCCGCCACCGATGTCTCCTCCCACCAGATTTGCGTCCATGCTTTCCAGCGATGCCGGAGTGAGTACCCGCCGCGCCAGGATGCAGTCGCGGAATCCCGGCGCAAAGCGCTCAATCTGAGCCTCCAGGCGGTCCAGCATATCGACCTGCGAGCCGTTGGGTACGTGGCAATAAGTCCACGCGGTATGCTTTCCTTGCGGGGCCCGCGTAGGGTCGAACAAACTAGGCTGTGCCAGCAAAACAAACGGACGCTCGGCATGGTGTCCATGCCGCATTGCGTCCTCCGACGCAGCAATCTCCTCCAGCGTGCCACCCAGATGCACGGTTGCGGCACGCAAGCATTCCTCGGCTTTCCACGGAATCGGGTTCGACAAGGCATAGTCAACTTTGAAAACGCCGGGGCCGTAACCATACTTCTCCAGTTGACGCCGGTACGCCGGGGACAGCCGGTCGCCCGCCATCCGCAGCAACTGGCGCGGAGTCACATCGCAGAGGGTGACATCGTATTTGCCAATCGCGGCGAGATTCTCAATGCGGGTTGATGGGTGAAGGGTTCCTCCAAGGCCTGCCAGGTATGCGCACAGCGCGTTGGTGATGGATTGCGCGCCCCCGCGCGGGATGGGCCATCCCACCGCATGAGCGGTAGCGCCAAGCATCACGCCAAAGGAGGCACTCAGCGGTTCGTCGAGCGCAAGAATTGAATGTGCTGCCAGCCCGGCGAAGAGTGCCTTGGTTCTGGCGCTGTGAAACCAATGTTCCGCGATCGCGGTTGCGGAGGGGAGTCCGACCAGCCCCAAATGCGCCATCAGGACGGGATGTCGGGTAAATAAATGAACCGGCCGCAGCACCTCGGGAGCGAGTTCCGCCCAGTGTTCGGCGAACGGACCCATCAGCCTGCGCCACTGTTTGCCGTCTTCCCCGAGCGCAGCTTCGGCGGCGCCAAGATCGCGCTCCAACATTACGGCGGTACCGTCGTCGAGCGGATGAGCCAACGGCGCGGGCGGGTGGATCCATTCCAGGCCGTGGTCGCGCAAGGGCAGCGAAGAGAAGAATGGCGATCCCGCAGCCATAGGGTACACTGCGGAACCGAAGTCGTGCAGGAAGCCGGGCAGGGTGAGCGCCAAGGTGCGCGCGGCGCCGCCGGGTTGCGCCTCCGCCTCGAATACATCCACTTGCAAGCCTGCCTGGGCGAGGACGATCGCTGCCGCAAGACCATTGGGGCCTGCGCCGATCACAGCGGCTCGTCGTGGCGTCGCAGGCATAGGACACTAGTTTAGCTTGCTGCTTCCGCCAATCCAATAAGCGAAGATACTTTGCACCGGCGAACGAAAGACGCAGGGCCCCAGTCCAAGGCGGTCGAATTATATCGAGGACGCCAAGACGGCGTCTCGCATCGCGATTCGTTAGTGCGCCAGCAAGCGTACGCGGCGCACTGCCAGGCCGAGCATGCGCGAATCGCCGCTCGAACCTAAGGCCGCGGGCGAACCCGCTCCGGTCACGCGAAATCGAATGACCACTGGAAGCGTCTTGTTCAGCGCCTTCTGGCTCAGCACCATCCGGTAGGTCTGGTACTCGGGTGCGCCACTCTTGAATCGGAATCTCCACTCGCCGGCGGGCATGTCGTTAACCAACACTTCCACATTAACTGCCGGATTCTTTTCGTTCACCATTGCTGCGGCGATGGCCTCTATCACCAAGTCCGACTTCACTTCCCTGCCGAAGTCGATCGTGAGGCCGGATTGTTCCGTGGTCCATGTTCTCCAGGGCTCAGGATTCCACCAGCCACCGGTCTCGTAAGGGACCGCATTGCCGCCATCGCCGAAGTCGATCCATTGACTAAGTTCGTAAAAGCTGGTCTTGGGCAGGACCGCCAAATACGGGCTGTAATCGATGTGGAAGCGTTCCAAGTGCGGCAATGCTGAAGGAATACGCGGGTCAAATGGGTAGAACGCAGTACTCGAGGGCAGTAGGATGGTCTGCACCCTGTCATCGTCTGCGTACACAATGCTCAAGGACATCAGCGGCCACTCGGCATGCATCGCGCGCATCGGTTGCCCATCCAGCGTCGGCCGCGACAGGAGGCTGTTTTCGAATGGTACCGGGCCGGCGTGGGTTCGCAGTTCAGAGCGCAGTACCGTCAGCATGTTGAACCACTGCGAGCTGGCGACAAGGCTCCAGGCCGATTGGCAGACGCCTAATACCGCGACCATCACGAAGAGTCGCTGGTATTTTCCTGTGTCCAGTTGCACAAGATTGAAATACACGGCCACAAACGCGACCGCCAAGGCCAGCGGAACACTGGCATTCATCGTACGGGCGACGATGTGTTCGTCAAGACTGGTCAGTTCCGGATGGATGAGGATGGAGGCTGGAATTGCTAACGAACAAATCATCGCAAGCGCGACCAGCAGATCGAGCGTCTTCTTACAGATTGCTGGAACCAGCACGGTCAGCGCGCACAGAATCAGGACGATCCATGAGACCCGCGCGCCAATGTGCCGGTAGTGAAATACGAACAGCAAACCTCTGAAGAAATCCGCGCGCTGCGTAGGATCGCGAGGAAAGATGATTGCCAGAAGGGCGAAGATGACACCAAGGCTGTACCAGGTAGCGAAGACGACGGTGAACCATTTCTCACGGCGACTCTTCGAGATCGCACGCAGCCGGTAGATGCAGGCCCCGATCAGCACCAGCCCGAACGCCGCCATGGTTTCGTAGCAAAGAATGAGCGGGGCCGACACAACGATCATGGCGGCAAGATCAAACCCCCGGAATTCGCGCCGACTTAACAACCCAAACAGCGCTGCCCAGAACAGAGCGCTCATCAAGTGGGTTTCGGAAATCAGATAGCTTTCACTGTTCATCGTCCCGGCAAAGAGCGAGAGCAGTGGGAAAAGGACATATCGTTTGTCGCGGGCAAATCGGTAACAGAGCAGGATGCTGAGTGGCTTGAACGAAAACAGCGTTATACCGAAGACAACGGACAGAATCTTCAAGCTATGCACGCCCATGCGCGAGGCGAGTAGCGTGGGAAGTTGCTGGTAACTGAAGGACCCTATTCGTCCGACGAAAAAATCGTTCCAGGTATTGTTGTTCAAATGCGTGATGTGGTTTTCGGCGAGCAGTCTAATCAGCAGCCACGAGCCATCCCCGAAGAGGTGCCGGCCAGTCGCAATCGCTATGCAAGCCTGGAATAGATACGCGGCAGCGGACATCGCTATCAGAGCGATCACCGGTATTCCCAGCGAGCTCAACTTTACTAGCCGCTCACCCACAATCACTGCGTCGTCCAAGTGACTCCACCATCGGTTGTCGCCCAACGAGTTCCCCTGTCCGAAGCGACGATTCCGTGCTGCGGATCATCGAAGCGAATGGAAACGATATCGCCAGTCTCAACGTTGGACTCCGCAGCGAGTGGGACTTTGCTCCAATGTTCGCCGCCATCGGACGAGTGGAACAACGCACCGCCATTGCCCCCGGCCCAAACGTCGCTCCCCATGGCTGCCACCGCACGAAAGGCGGTGGGCTGATCGTCGAGCACGCGAGTCCACTGGTCTGCAACCATCGAGCGCTCAAGGTGGCCGTCGGGGCCGATGCGCCATTGCGGTCGTACTGCACTCGCCGCGTGCATTCCCATCCGTGATTTGCCGAACAATGCCGGAGCGCCCTGCTTTAGTTGCAGCGGCTGCGCGGCTTCACTCTCCGCGAACGAACTCTGGGGACGAACCTCAGGAACCAAAGCATTGTTGCCCACGCCGCTAAAAGCGCCGGCAGTTGCTTGTGAAGGCGTTGCCTGCGGAGCAGGCTCCGCCGCTGGCGCGGACGGGACCTGATCGGCGGCATTGCGGGCGACGGTAGTTTGTGCAGGACCCTTCTTAGCTCGCGCCGTCGTCGCCCGGTGCGGCGCAGCTTTTGCCAGGGTCTCGGAAACAGGAGGCTTCGCGGAGGCTTCCTGCGAATTTGCAGCGGTCGCGGTTGGCTGCGCCTCGGGTCTGGCAGGCGCCGGGCGATTGCTGGCAACGGTGAGCGGTGCCGCATTGTGCCCGCTGCCGGCGCGCGAGAATTGCAGAACCAGCCCTCCAGACACGAGGAACGCTGCAGCCGCAATGGACACCGCCCACCGCATCCGACCGGTCCATCTGGGGCGAGACGCATTAGCTAGAGCAGCGGCCGCGCGTGAGCTAGCGGCGTACAGCGGCATGGGAGCCACTCGTCTGGTGGCAGCCGCAGCCGCCAGCAATTCCCTTTCACGCAACTCATCTTCTGCCGCATCGCTTGCCAGGAACACGACCTCCCGGCATTCCGCGCACTGCGCCAGATGGTGCGTTACCATATCGCTCTCCACCGGAGGCAACGTGCGCTCCATGAACGAGGTGAGCACGTCAGGCGAAGGATGAACGTCGCCAACCGCTTGCCTGGCCAGCGCTTTCCGTAGCGGCTTGGGAATTTCCTGGTTCATCCTTGGTTCCCGCTCTTCTCTTTATAGAACGACAGATCTTCCGTTCCTTGCCTTAAAGTTTCGCTCACACGCACGCGTAGATCGCGGACATCCACATCCTGCATGGCTTCGTCCGCTTGTCGCGGAGACATTCCCGCCTCAATCATCCTTTTGCGAATCCGTTTGCGCAAACCTGAGGTCACGCGTTCCAGCTTGCGGCTGATGGTGGACTCGTGCACGCCCTGCAGTTTGGCGATTTCCGCCAGCGTCCGGCGGTCAAGATAATAGGCTGCCAGCAGGAAACGCTCTTCCGCGGGGAGCGCCGACAGTTCCTCCGCAGCCACGGCCTCGGCACGAGGATCGGCGGCGCTAAGATCCGGTTCGCTGGCTTCAAATTGGATGCCCTCGTCCAAGGCGGCGTCCAGACTGGTCTCGCGCCGGGTAGCCCGGTACAGGTTGATATATTCCTGCGCGACTACCGTTCGCAGCCACCCTTGCAGGGAACCTCGCCCCTGATAGGAACGAAGTTTGGAAGTCCGTTGCTGTCCTTTGGAGTCCACACCGTAGAGCGCCGCATACAGCGAGTCCGCCAAGCCGCGAGCAGCACTTTCTTCCTTCGCGATCTTGTAGGCCGACTCGTACAACGTAGCGCGATAGCGATTGAGGAAAACTTCCCACGCCCGGTTGTCGCCGGCGGCGCAGGCGCGCGCCAGCACCAACTCCTCCAGCCGCAATGTTGCAAGAAAATTGCACACCGCAATTTCCGATGCAACGTTACCCCATTGACACACAACTTCCGCGAGAATTTCCGCGAGATCAGCCGGCGCCATGCCAAACTGCCGCGCCCCACTCTCATCGTAGTGGCGCGCAGAGAACTCTCTGACTATCGCCAGCACCTGCGGGTCGAGCCGAGCGGAAGCGGGAGCAGAGGCCATTAGGCGAATCGTATCAATTCGGGTGCAAGAAGAACACTGTCCAACGTTCTCTGGTTAGAAGAGACGCCCCAGCGCCTCCGGAGGTCAACCGTGAATTTCAGAATCCTCGCATCGTTCGCTTCGGCCATGCTGGCAGCAACATTCGCTGCTGCCGGCAACCCCGTACATTCAGAACTGCATGTCCTACCACCCGTTACCAAAGGAAACCTCAGTATCTTCCCGGTTGTCGGCGGCGCGGAGAACGACACTGGCCGCCTATTGACGCTCGACGAAGGAATACGCGCGGGCTCCGTGGTCGTAACCGAGGCAGGCTCGCTTCGGGGATTGGTACGGCCAGGCTCGCCCTTGCCGCCACAATCCGGGGCGGAGGTGAACCGCCTGGTCCTAATCAACAACTCCGACCATCCGTTGCTTCTCCTCGCTGGCGAAGTGGTGACCGGGGGCAAGCAGGACCGTGTGATTGGCGTCGATCGGATCGTGTCGCCGAAATCGGGACCCATTGATCTGTCGGTGTTCTGCGTTGAGCCAGGACGTTGGGTGGCCTCGTCCGACCACTTCGGCTCGATGAAATCGCAGATGGCGCAGCCCAGCGTGCGAACCCCGGCGATGGCCGAGCGCAATTAGCAGAGCGTGTGGGCACAGGTCGGCTCGGCGCTTGCAGGGATGTCGAGAGCAGTTCCGCAGGCCAGCCCTTCCATGCAGGCATCCACCTCCTATGCCAAGGCGATGGAAAATCCTGACGTGCAGAAGAAAGTTGAATCCGTCGCTGCCGATTACGACGGGATGCTGCGCGAGTTGAAGAAGGAAGGAGCGAAAGGCGTGGTGGTCGCCATCAACGGCCGCATCCTGTGGGCCGATGTCTTCGCCAGCACCGAACTGCTGGAAAAGTACTGGCAGAAGCTCATCCGGTCGTATGCTGCCGATTCCCTGACAACGGCCAGCGAACATGGCCAGGCCGATCAGAAAGCGGCGCAGTTATTCCTCGACCAAATCCACGGAAACCGTGAGGTCACGGAGACGGAACCTGGTTTGTTCCGCCGCACCGAAATCAGCGGCGATGGCTATAGGGTTTTCAGCTTGACGTCGCTGGTCTCGAAGCCGGAATACACCGTACACCTTGCCAAGATGGTGTACAGCGGCAATGAGCGGCCGAAAGTTTATCCGACCATGTACCGCTAGAGCAATTCCGGAGTGGTTGTTACTTGGCTAGTGCGGGCCTTCACCTAGATTATTCATGAGCCCACGTAATTTTTCGGGGTGTCATCCCGAGTGTCACATGGGTCTGCGACCCACCTATAAAAATGAAAATCAACCACAGAGATCACGGAGAAAACTCGGCAGAAATCAAGACTCCGTGTCCTCCGTGCCTCCGTGATGAATGTTTTTCGACGGAGCGACGAGCGCAGCGCGGAGTCGAGGGACCCCTTTGGCCGCCCGCAATCCCAGATTTGTTGCTGCGCTAGGCGGCCACACTGTGATTTCTGCGGTAATAGGGGTCCTTCGACTCCGCGCCCCCCCGACCCGCAAACGACGCGGGTCGGAAAATCTTTGCGGGCGCTCTGCTCAGGATGACACTTCACGTTCATGAATAATCCAGGTCCAGGCCCGCGTTATCGCTTGCGGTTGGCCAACTGGACAAGTGCTGCTTGAGACGCCCTCTCCGATTTTTGTTCGCTGCGTGCTGCGGTTGTTTATAATCATCGCCCAATAGCTTCTCACCACATCTGAGGCGAATCATGAACTGCAAGGGTTTCGTGCTTCTCGTCCTGATGCTGCTACTGGCAGCTACCTGTGTTCCCGCGCAGACCTTCCGCGGAACGGTTCTCGGAACAGTTACGGACACCTCCGGCGCCGTGGTTTCCGGCGCCACCGTCAAGGTCCACAACGTCGACACTGGATTGGAGCGCACTACCCAGACGAGTGGCGACGGCACCTACAGCGCTCCCGAGTTGCCATTCGGGAAATACACGGTCACGGTTTCGCAGAGCGGCTTTCAGACCTCGGTGATCAGCAGCGTGGCGGTTGATGTTGCCAGCGAGCGCCGCGTGGATGTCGTGCTGAAGCCCGGCGAAGTGGCCGAGCGTGTCGAGGTGACCGGCGAAGTGCCGCAAGTGGATACCACGAGCGCGGAATTGGGTGGCATACTGACTTCCCAGACCATCGAGAACATTCCGGTCAATGGCCGCGATTACACCAAACTCATCTACCTCAACCCCGGAGTGGCGGGCTCGCCCGACCAGATCAGCGACTCGCCCGGTTCTTACGGCGAGTTCTCCATGAACGGTTCCCGGGGCCGCTCCAACAACTACCTGCTCGACGGTACGGACATGAACGACGGCTACCGCAACGATCCGGCCATCAACGAAGCCGGCGTCTTCGGCGATCCGGCGACTATTCTGCCCATTGACGCCGTCGGCGAACTGCACGTGCTCTCCAACTACGAAGCCGAGTATGGGCGTAACAGTGGAGCCATCGTCAACATCGTCACCAAGAGTGGCACCAACCAATGGCACGGTTCGGCGTTGGAGTACTATCGCAGCGGCGCGTTCGGCGCTCGCAACTATTTCAATATCGCCACTCAGCGCAAGAATCCCTTCACCAACAATCAATTCGGCGGATCGCTCGGCGGGCCGATCGTAAAAGACAAGGCCTTCTTCTTCTTCGACTATGAAGGCCAACGGGAAAGCGGCGCGCAGGCTGGCCTGAGCTGTGTACCTGATCCGAATTTGGTTACCCAAACCATAGCGAGCCTTGGCGGCGCTGTCAGTCAGCCCATGCTCAACTTGCTGGCTCGCAATCCCTGGCCCGCGCCCAACATCTCCGGAGCGGCCAGCGACCTGACAGGATGCTCCGAGCCCAACTTGGCAACGGCGACCCGATTCCGGAACAACATTGACAGCCTGATTGCCAAGGTTGATTACAATCCCAACATCAATAACAACATTACCGGACGCTACTATTACGGTAATAGCAAGCAGAGTTTTCCTTTTGCGCAGTTTGGCGGGCGGCCTGCTGCCCGGATTCAACACCGTGACCCCAACGCGGGTGCAGTTAGTCGCTCTGTCATGGGTAAAGATCGTTAACTCGTCCCAGGTCAATGAAGCACGCTTGGGATGGAACCGTTTCGCCGAGGGATTCTTTCCGCAAGACAGCAGCTTCAATCCCGCCTCGATCGGATTGGACACCGGCGCCTCCTCCTTCAACGGTGGGTTGCCGCTGATCTCGGTCGGGGGCTTTTCCAAGCTTGGCGCCAGCGCCGGTGTGCCCCGGCAGCGCGTGGATACCAACTGGCACTTCATCGACAACTACTCGTGGAAGATTGGGCGTCACGATATCAAGTTCGGGTATGAATTCCGCCGCACCTCGATTCAGATCGTTCAGGACTCCAATTTTCGCGGCAAGCTGAACTTCAATGGCAGTTCGGACACTCCTCCTTTGGTAGCATTTCTTGAGGGCCTACCATCGGGTGGAAGCCAGGCGGCCGGTAACACCAATCGGCACGAGTACGAAAATAGTCATGGACTGTACTTGCAGGACAGTTTCCGCTGGACGTCGCGACTGACATTGAACTTTGGTATGCGCTGGGACTACTTTGGCGTGCCCGCCGAGAAGAATAATCAGTTCTACCGGCTTCTCTCCGCAGACGGCGGGACCTTGGTGCAAGTAGGGGCGGCGGGTGGTCCCTCCAGTCTCTATAACCCCGATTACAAGAACTTCGCGCCACGCTTCGGCTTCGCCTACGACCTGTTCGGCAAGGGCACGACGATCCTTCGCGGCGGATACGGCATCTTCTTCGACGCTTTCTCCCAAGATATGTTCCTGGGACACATTCCGTACAACTGTACGTTCTGTCCCGGACCAGCCTACGTCGGCATTGGAGCGAATCCGATTACCTTCGCCAGTGCGAACTCAGGCCCCATTGCCGCCGGCGTGCCGGTTTATGGCAATGCTTCACCGCTCGGCAGTTTCTTCGGGATTGACCCCAACATACGCACCCCGTACGTGCAGAATTGGAACCTCAACATTCAGCAGGCGATCACCAACAAGGTAATGTTGCAGCTCGGCTATGTCGGCTCCAAAGGGACCAGGCTCTTCCGCTTCCGCGATATCAATCAACCCAGCCAGGCGCAGATCACGGCTTTCGATCTGGGTCAATGTGCGACATGGGGGCAGGTCGCCCCAAATTGCTATATTGGGGGCTTCGACGGCCCCGACAAGACAAATTTCAACGTGCCGCGGACCGCGTTCCCCAATTTCTTCTACGTCAACCAGGAAGAATCAACTGCCGGATCGATTTACCACTCGTTGCAAGCCAGCCTTCACGTGACTTCCTGGCACGGACTCTCGTCCCAGGCCAACTATGTTTGGTCGCACTCCATTGACAACGCCAGCGACCTGGAAGACTTCATTCCCAATGCGTCGCAACCCAACAACAGTTTGGCGCCGCAGCTCGAGCGCGGCAATTCCAACTTCGACATTCGCCAGCGATTCAGCTGGAACTTCGCTTACCTGTTTCCCAAGTCAACCGGATCGCTTGCCAAGCTGAAGAGCGGGTGGGGCTTCGATGGAGTTGCCAGCCTGCAGACCGGCCAACCCTTCACCCTGAACTACAATTTCTATGGCGACTATTCCGGCTCGGGAGAAGGATTTGATCGTCCCGACATCGTGGGGCCGATTCAGTACGGCAACGCCCCTAACAATTTCCTCAACCTGGCGAGCTTCCAGGTCCCATGCACGTTTGGAAATACCAAGAAGAACAGCTCCATCGGCGACAGCAATTGCCTCGCCGGTACCCGTCACTTTGGCAACCTGGGACGCAACACTCTGATTGGGCCTAGCTTCAAGGAGTTTAACTTCTCGGTCTTCAAGGACACAGCAATCACCGAACGCGTCAATCTGCAGCTACGCGCCGAGTTCTTCAATCTGTTCAATCATCCTAACTTCGCCAATCCGGAGTTGCCCAACTTCATCGCCGATCCGGGCGTCAACAACATTGCCAGCAACGGGCGCGGTATGGGGTACTACGCTCTCACCGCAACCGGCGATGTTGGCATCGGCAACCCATTCCTCGGAGGAGGAGGTCCGCGCGGAATTCAGTTCGCCGCCAAGATCACGTTCTAGGGAAGCACCGAATAAGTCGATGTTCGGGCGAAGTCGGCCTTCAGAGGGTGGGTGAGA
>DATCCF010000075.1:0-11886 GCA_036511435.1 Terriglobales bacterium
CGAAAACCATATTGCCATTATTGGGTTGCAGCTTGGGCGTTTGAAACCGGGAACCCTGCGCAATTTCGCCGGTAGCGGGTTTTGCGGACCGCACCGAATCAACGGATGGAAGCCCTTTGGCTGGAGGGCCTTGGCTGCGGGCTGGAATGCCCCTGGCGCTCATTTCGTACCTCCGAAGGGGGCCTTCGCACCTCAACATTATACATCTTAAGTAAGAGCCGCCCGTTGGCGCTTTCTGGTCAATATTGCACCGTTTCCCAATTTTGGAATTTCAGCCGTCTGAGCGATTTTGCACAGTTTCCTCCATGCCTAAGCGGTAGCCTTGGGCTTGTGTCGGAATCGCGCATCTGCTTCCTCGCGTTGCCGGATGGAGCGAAGCGCAGGGTGTTCTTCAAGCACCCGTTCGGAACATGCGTCCGTCAAAATAAAGAGAGGCTGGTATTAATACCATGAACATCAAACTGACAAAGAAGTCGCTGGTTTGGACCAGCGCGCTACTTGCGGCTGTGCTGCTGACCCTGACCTTTCCGCAAAGGGCGGTCGCGGACGACAACGATCCACCGGGCCGCGTGGCGCGGCTTAGGTATCTTGAGGGTTCAGTTTCTTTCCAGCCGGCCGGTGAAACGGATTGGACCGCGGCTGTTACCAATCGGCCCATGACAACTGGGGACCAACTGTGGGCCGACGCAGGCTCACGCGCGGAAGTGCAGATTGGTTCGGCGATCATTCGCCTGGATGCTAACAGCGGCTTTTCCTTTCTCAACCTGGACGACCGCACGGTGCAGATCCAGCTCACGCAAGGAACGCTCAACCTCCAGGTGCGCAGGCTAGGCCGCGACGAAGTCTTCGAAGTAGATACGCCTAATCAAGCGTTTTCCGTTACGCAGGCAGGCCAATACCGCGTTCAGGCTGGTGCAGACGGAGCCTCTTCCATGGTGATCGTGCGCCAAGGCCAGGGAGAAGTGACCGGTGGTGGCCGGACTTACGACCTTTCTTCCGGACAGAGCGGCACCTTTACCGGCACGGATTCGGTGGACGGTTATGTCTCCGCTGCTGGCGACCCGGATGACTTCGACAATTGGGGCCAATCCCGCGATCGCCAGTATAACGGATCGCAATCGGCGCGTTACGTCTCACGCGACGTAGTCGGCTACGAAGACCTGGACAACAACGGCACGTGGCGCTCGGATCCAACCTACGGCAACGTTTGGATGCCCACTTCAGTTCAATCCGGATGGGCCCCTTACCACAATGGCCACTGGGTCTGGATCTCTCCGTGGGGCTGGACGTGGGTGGATGATGCGCCATGGGGTTATGCCCCGTTCCATTATGGCCGGTGGGTCTCTCTCCGGGGTAACTGGGGCTGGGTGCCTGGACCGATCAGCTACCAACCTGTGTATGCGCCTGCGCTAGTGGCCTTCATTGGCGGACCGGGTTTCGGCGTGTCAATTTCGCTCGGTGGCGGCGGCGGCGGCGATGTGGGCTGGTTTCCGTTGGGTCCCCGGGAAGCTTATGTCCCTGGGTACAACACCAGCCCCGCGTACTTCAACCGCGTCAACACCAGCAATACCAACATCAGCAATACGACCATCACCAACATCTACAACAATCAAGTCACGAACAATACTACGAACATCACGAAAATCACGTACGTGAATAGGACTGTACCCGGCGCAGTGACCGCCGTCCCGCAGGGTGCCTTTCGGAGCTCAGAGCCAGTAGCGAGGGCGGCCGTCGCGGTGAACCCCAAACAGATTGCCGCGGCGCCTGTGGTGTCGAGAGCTGCGGTGGTTCCAACCAGAGAAAGTGTTGTCGGAAAGCCGGCCGCAACTGCCAATAAGGTGGCTCAGCCACCGGCAGCAATTGCCAACCGTCCCGTGGTGGCAAAGGCAAAACCGCCTGCTCCGCCCGTGCCATTTGCCAAACAACAGCAAGAGCTGGCAAAGCACCCTGGCCAGCCGCTGGCTGCGCATGAAGTTCAGAGCTTGCGTCCGGCGAAGGTTGCGACCGCGCAACCCCTGGTAAAGCAGGCGCCACCAGGAAAGCTAACGGCACCCAGTACAAAGCCGGGAACACCGCCGGTTACTGCCAACACTGGGCGTCCGGCGAATCCTCAGCCTGCGAATCCACCGGGCAACAAGCCGGGCACGATGAACGCCCCCCACCCGGCCCAAGCGCCGCCCACGCCCGCAGTCGCGAATAAGCCGGCGACCTCGCCGCCATCACCGCCGGCCGCCCACGCACCGGCCAACCAGACTCAGCCTGCGCACGCCGACCGGCCGCCTTCGGCGCAGTCAAACAATCAACCTCCGCCGGGCAATAAGCCGGGCACGATGAACGCCGGTCGTCCGGCCAACGCGCCGCCCGCGGTCGCGAATAAGCCGGCCAGCGCTCAGCCCCCAATTGCACCGGCGACGAGGCCCGCCAACGCTCCGCCTTCCAACCCAGTCGCGCACGCTCCGGCCAACCCGGTTCAGCCTGCTCACAGCGACCGGCCACCAGCAGCGCAGCCAAACAACCACCCTGCGGGCATGCAAGGCGGTGCCGCGAACAATAGCCGTCCGGCCAACGCTCCGCCCCCGATTGCACCGGCAACCAGGCCCGCCAACGCGCCGCCTTCGACCCCGGTCGCAAATCCTGCGGCAAGCAGGCCCGTGCCCGCACCCGCAAATCGTCCAGTGGCGGCACCACCACACAGCAACCAACCCCCGGCCCCGGCTAACCGGAACGCGGGCATTCCTGCCTCCCCAACACCGCATCCGGTGCAGGCCAATCGGCCGCCGACTCCACAACCTCAACCACAGCCAAAGGTGCAACCCGCGCACCCAGCGCCATTAGCGCAGACGCCAGCGGAGAAAGCCCGCGAGGAACAAAAGAAGCGAGAAGCCACGCCGCCGCAGAACTAGCGTCGGCGGAGCCAAAACGAGTAGCCATCACAATAGAGGGGAATCGTTCGCAATCTGCCTGCGCTTCCCCACCTACCGTGAGTAGGTACAGGGACACAGAACGATTGCCAGGGAAGGTTTGTGACGGAAATTTGAAGCTGCGCGTACATGTAAGACCTGTCCGTAAGGGGTAATCCCTCGCGAAATTGATAGTGAGGCGATGCCACGCCTCGAATCGAGCAGCAGATTGATGTGCCACTAAGTGACGCTTCGACCCGGGTCACAGCGAAGAAGATCAGCCCTTTGGGAGACAGTTATGCCAAGCAAACGCGCGCTTACTTTTGATTCCGGGACATTCCTTAAGAAGATCGGCAAGCGGGGGACCAGTCGGGAGTACCGCAACAAAGAGCCCATTTTCTCTCAGGGCGATGCTGCGGATGCGATGTTCTATGTCGCGGCTGGCAACGTGAAGCTGACGGTTCTATCCAAACGTGGCAAGAGGGCCGTCATCGCTATCTTTCGGCAAGGCGATTTCTTCGGTGAAGGCTGCTTAGGAGCGCCGTTTTTGTGGATGTCCACCGCAACCGCGGTACGGTTGTCCACCATTGCGCGAGTGGAAAAGCCGATCATCGTACGCATCATCCACGATGACCCTGTGTTTGCCAGGCTATTTATCGCGCATCTGCTTTCCCGAGTTGCCCGAATTCAAGACGACTTCCTCGATCAACTCTTCAATTCCAGCGAGAAGCGGCTGGCGCGAACTCTGCTGTTGCTCGCGGGCTTGGGGACGCAGTCCAATCCATATTCCGCCAACCTGAAGGTGAGCCAGGGAACGCTGGCTGACATGGTCGGCACCACCCGGTCGAGAGTAAGCTTCTTTATGAACCGCTTTCGCAAGATGGGACTCATCGATTACAACGGCACCTTGAGGGTGCACAGAGCGCTGCTCACCTTCCTTCTTCACGAATAAGTGCCACACCCGAGGTCGCGCATTCCCAACTCCAGTTTCTCTACTCCACCAAAGTGATGGTGTTCCACTTTGGCCGCTCTCCTAAGTGGCAAAAGCTGGACCGCCGAAGCGCCGTCGCTGTGGAAGGTCCTCCTGGTCGTCGCCGACCTTGCACAAAGCGACATCTTGCAACTTTGCGACCTCTTCCGCAGTGCACACCCTACCAAGCCAATTGTCATCGCCGCCGGATCGACAGTTGGCAAACCATTCACGCCATTGAAAATTGTCCTAACCCAACATCCGCGCGGTACGCAACGACGTCGCGTAGATATTTCAATCCTTATTGAGTCTGAAGCGTTTGCTGCTGACTGACTCTCTGACCGCCGGCCGGAGTTCCCGGCCTTCCATCGGTTAGGTGACGCCTTGCCGCCTGAACGCACCTCCCCGGAAGTCTCCGCACCCGCCCCTAGATAAAGAAAAGCCGGAGCTCAAAGCTCCGGCTCTTAGAACCTAGAGAAATCGAGCAAAATTAGCGGATTAGCTTGCGGCGCAACACGCCTGCCAGGGCCAGAACTCCGGTGCCAAAGAGCGCAATGCTGCCGGGTTCAGGAGTGGTGCCTTCGGAGAATTGGTTCGTCACAAGCGAAAGGCGGGCGGTTCCGTCCGTCCCGGACGACATCTCAATGTCCTTTTGCACATCGATAAAGCTCACTCCCGCGAAACTGACTTCGTCAAACAGATGGACTCCGCCACTATAGTCGTAAACGGCCAGCTGCTCGATTTGCCCTCCGGTGCACGATGGCAGCAGAGCCCCCAAACAAATGGTTTCGTCAACGAATACGGAGCCAGTGCCGGAGAAGCCCACGCCACCAATGCCAAGACTGACGTCGGTGATTGAGTTATGACCCCCGTCACTGACATTGTGCTCAATGAGGGAATCCTGTGTCAGTATGCCGGAAGAGTTTGACGCCATCCAGGCCGCGGAAAACTCAAACCCTGGATCCCTCGGCGTGGTAATGGGTTCGACACTTACGCTGCCCGGTGGGACGTCAAACCCGGGTGGATTTGACGTTGAATGGTATGCGAAATCGGCAAAGGTCTTGTCGCCGATTCCACAGGAAAATCCCGAGCCAAGATAGTGGTCAAAGGTTGTACTTGGACAGGCACTGGCGAATCCAATCCCCGCCAACAGCAGGATACATCCGAACAGCAGCAACAGTCGGCAGCAGGTGCTTTTCATAGTCTTACAACTCCTAGTTTTAGCGATGTGGCGACGAGCGCCACAGAGCCCATAAAACACCCAGTGACACCCTTGTGAATAACGCCTGCAATCTCCTTCCGATTGATCTACATGTAACCTACTGATAAACATAAGGTGAAGCCTTTAGACCGCTCTCTGCAATGCAAACCTTTGCACTAGCGAGAAGGCATTTTTCTCTTAACCGCCCGTTTTGCCTTCCGGTGACGGAGCATAATCGCATGGAAGCCCACATTGCCAGGATATGTTTGTTACTTATTATCTAATTAGATAACTAAAGTAATTACAACTTTCCGGCTAGTCTCTGACCGACAAGTCAAGGCAGAGATTCGAATAGCCTACCTGGAATAAGGGAAGAACTGCCGTCGTAAATAGAGTGGAATAGCTTTCCTATTCGAAACCAAATCCTCTCCGGCCAAAGTTCTGCTGCTTACGCTGCTCCTGTAGCGCCATGCTGAGGCACCTCTCCGAATTCGTATAGTCACCAATGGCCTTGTAGGCAAAGGACATCCGTACAAATGTGTCGGCCCTCAGGCTCGCCAGCAGCCCCCTATCGTCTTGCGTAAGTTCAATGACTTTCTTGAACTGCTCGATGGCTCCGTGCAGATCCCCATGCTGTTCCTCGTAAATACCAATGTGGTAGTAGGGATTCGGAAGGAACGGATCCATCGCCGCTGCGGCGCGGAAGTGGAGCATAGCGTCTTCCGAATGTCCTTGCCTCTGCAGTATTTCGCCGAGCACATTCTCAGCCCCCGAGTTGTTCTTTGTGACCTGTACAGTGTGCGACCAGAGGGTTAGATCATCAGACCAATAGCTGAGTTGACGATAAGTGGAGAACGTCAATAACAACAGTGTCGCGACACTGGCGCCAGCCACCCACACCTCAGCAACGTGCCATTGCTCAGCCCAGTCTGCCACACCCCAGCAGACAGCGATGAACAATCCTACAAACGAGAGATACGCATAGCGATCGGCCATGGCTTGGCCGCCGACCTGGAGCAGCCCGATCATCGGCACCAACGTGCCCAGAAACCAAAGCCACCCCACAGCGAGATAGCGGCGACTTCGGCTGACGACGGCCAACACGGTGGCCGCCAGCAAGAGAAGATATCCCTGCCACACTTGCTGGTGCTGGAAGCCGCTGGGATGAGGATAGAAGAACGCCAGGTGCGTTGGCCAGATGGCGTTGCTCAGGTATCGAATGTAGGAGACAATGGCGTTCTCCATACGCACGGCAAACGAATACGATCTCAAGGCGCCGCCCATAGCGCCGCCCGCTCGCTGCGCTTTCACGGTGATGAAGGCGCTAGCGGCGGAAAGGGCTAGCAGCGGCAGCTTCTCCAAGACAAGCCAGGAAAAGCTTCTTGCCGGGATGATCGCTTCTCGTGTTGTCTGGGAAGAAGATTGATCCCCAATAGCAAACATCCGCCCCAGAGGCCAGTAGTCCCACAACAGAAGGATGAAGGGCAGCGTGATGACCTGGGGTTTGGACATCAGCCCGAGCGCAAACAACATTGCAACGACAAGGTAGCGGCCTAGGCGCGGCTTACGCGCGTACCACTGGTAAGCGCCCAATGCCAGCAGGAGAAAAAACATGCTGAGCAGGTTTTTACGTTCGGCAACCCAGGCGACGGACTCGACGTTAATGGGATGCAACGCAAACAGCGCAGCCACCATGAAGCTGCGCCCAACGCTGGCGGTCGCCCGCCACAGGATCCAGAACAGCAATACGGCATTCAGCACATGCAGCAGGAGGTTTGAGTCGTGGTGCCGACCGGCGTTGAGGGAAAACAATTGGCAGTCCAAAGCGTGCGACAGCCAAGTCAGCGGATGCCAGTTGGCGGCATAGAAGGCCGTGAATGACCACTTAACCGTCTCCCAGTTCAGTTCATTGATGTTGAAGTTGTGCGTTACGTACTCGCCATCATTGAGCGAGATGAACGGAAGCCGATTCACCGGGTAGTACACCGCAAGGGTCAAAGCTACCAGCACCAGGGCAAGACCCAGAAGAACGCTCCGCCTCACGGGCCAGCCAAAGAGGCCCGCGCTGTACCGGGGCTGAACCTCATGTTCAGGTACCAACGGAGTTAGCGCCGATATCATAAATCCGCCTGGGCTGATGAACTTGGCGGGGATTATATAGCAGAGGCTGCGGGACGTCTGTGATGTCCAACCAGGGAGCGTATTCCACACTCCAATTTCCCTACTCCACCAAAGTGATGGTGTTCCACTTTGGCCGCTTCTCCTAAGGGGGCAAGAGCTGGGTCGCTAAGATGGGAAATCGGCTGGAACTTTGGTGCAAGAATGTGCGCTCACAAAACAGAAATCGGCTGTTCTCAAGGAGGTTAGCGAGGCAATAGAATTGCAAGCATTTGGTATGTCGAGTACTAGCGGCTCTGTCACCATTGTGCCATTCCTTCCAGTGGGAGAGTCCGCATTCTTCGAGATTGGAACGAGGCGGAGCCACTTCATGAAACTCTTGCGCTTTTGTTGCCTTGCTCTCCCTGGCTCTTGGCACTAACCGCTCACGCCAGCGTCCTCGGAAGCGCCGACGCTTTCGGTGTTCTGGGTGCCTCAGCCGTGACTAACACCGGTCCCAGCGTAGTGTTCCAAGACCTGGGCATCTACCCCGGAACCTCGATTACTGGATTCCCTCCGGGGATGGTGCTCGGAACGATTCATAACGACGATGGGGTTGCGATGCAGGCGCAGGCTGATGCGCTGGCTGGGTACAACTTTCTCGCGGGCTTGGCTCCTACAGGAATTCTGACGGGTCAGGATCTCGGAGGACTGAGGCTTGACTCCGGGGTCTACTTCTTCGCGTCATCAGCACAGATGACCGGACAACTCACCCTGGATTTTCAAGGCTTGAGCAATATGACGATCGTCTTCCAGATTGGAAGCACGCTCACCACGGCAAGCGCTTCGTCGGTGCTCATAATCAATCCGGGGAGTAATGACCAGGTTTTCTGGCAGGTTGGCAGTTCTGCGACATTGGGGACAAGAACTGACTTCTATGGGAGCATTATCGCGGACCAGAGCGACACGCTTAATACGGGCGCCAATATTACTTGTGGCAGAGTAATAGCCCTGAATGGTGCCGTCACCATGGATACCAATAACATCGACACCGGCAATTGCGCTGGTGGCACTGGCAGTACTCCCGAGCCAGGAACCATTGCCCTGTTGGCCACAGGTGGCGCAATGGCTGCGGGCGCCAATTCGTCGAATTTCTCTTTCTTCGGACTAGGCGGTGCAATCACTGCGTTTTTCAGGAAGCGGAAGCGGTAAGAATTGAGGATTGAATCTGCATCCCCATCCAAGGTTCTCTGCTTGGGTGGGGGGTATTCCCCACGGGCATCGCTACATCTCTCGTGACCGCATCACAATTTCGCTCCCTATTTCCCCTCGCATTACCTCGGGACCAAAACTGCTTACTCGGGGGCTGTGGGCACGGCCTGTCGGCGAAGGACATTGGGAAGCACTTCCGCTCCGGGCTTGTGCTGGCGCGACGAAGCCCCTTGTCCCGCAGCAGACAACAAGCGAGCGAAATGCGCGTCCCGGCGAAAGGCGCCGTTAGCGATCTCGCAGCACCATTCTCGCGGTGCAGCCGCACAAGTCGGGCACGACACGGACAATGTTTGGACCGTCGTTAGATCGCCGATTTCCAAGTCTAGCCTTTCGCATTGGGTACATCCTTTAGGTACATATTGCTTCTGGCGAGGGGGTGCACTCAGGCAATTTTCTTGGAAGGGCGCTCCACGGTCTTCCCCCAATCCCACACCTGCTTTTCCGCCTCTCTTCTGGTGACTCCGTAGGTTTCCTGGATCTTCCCTGCGAGTTGCTCGCGTTTCCCGGATATTTGCAGAAGATCATCGTCCGTGAGTTTGCTCCAGTTTTCTTTGGCAGAACCGATCAATTGCTTCCATTTACTTTCTACTTGTTCCCAGTCCATTTGTATCTCCTTGTGAACTAATGTCGATGCAGGCGAAGAAAGGCGGCCACTGGTGGCAACGCCTCTCGCCTCTTTTAGCATTGCGAACCATCGTTGATGTTCAGCCCTTCCGCAGCGTCGCCGGATGATGAACCTTGTTTCAGAGCCTCGGCACCGCTCTTATGCGCGCTGCTCGAGCGATTGCATCTGAAAGCCTTGCTGAATATGACGTGGGTGGGCAGCTATGGAAAGGTACGAAATGCCAAGAAAGCGTTTCCTGAGTATGTGAGTTAGTTCCAGGCAGTTGCAATGTTGTAGCCGAGTTTTAGCCAGGAGCCGCTTCACCCCTCGGCGCAGAGTATTCTGCCCGCCCCATGCTGGCACCACGGTTCTTAGTTCACCGGCCATGAAAAATAAATTCCATCCGGCGGCTCGAGCTTTTTGCTCGAAGCTCAGGCTCTCCACAACCCCTAATGAGCGCCAATTTTGACAGTAAGGTTCGCTCTCTACTCCGAGCGACTGCGGGATCGCTGATTGCCGAACCATCATCGTCCCGGATTGGATTTGATTTTGCATAGAACCTTTGTAGGCGGGCTAAGAGGTGCGACTTCAGATGGGCTGACTTAGATCAGAGGACCTGAAAGAGGAAAGGAATGGCTGCCTCATTCTTGACCCTAGGCTTATGCACAACAAATGTCAACCGATGTGCGATACTACCCGATACTACCGCCCCAGGATTGCGTGCGCCTGAGCAGGATTGCTCACTGAGCAATGTTGAACATATTTCCTCGGGTCGCCTGGCTGATAATTACCTTTGAATGCAGGCTGCGAAGCCGGCACGCTCAAATGGCGGAAACAAATGAAGGTCATCTCGCGAATAGCCTGTAGTGGCTACATGACTTGCGACCGCGCCACGTTGACCCCAGCAGAGGCAGGCTCCCTGGCGGCCGAAGCGAAACCAGCCACTCGATGACCTTCATCGATACGGCCGGTCATGGTTTGTTTTGGAGTCAAAAGAACGCAGGTAACCTGGCATTTCGTCGCATGAACAATAGTTGCTCTTAGGAAATGGCCATACTTTCATCTCATTGTAGTGTGTGTAAGGGAGACCAATTCAGGGCCGTGCCTCCCGAGGGTTGGCTGGAAAGAGTCGTTCTGCCACGCCTCTTTCTGTGCCCGGGGGTTTGCATTGTCTGCCACAAGCGCCGGTACTTGCCTACATTTCAACGATGGACGGTAGTCCCAAACTCCTGGCGATAAGGCACACACGACTGGCCACTCATCCGAAAGACTGCCCGCGATTCCCCTTCAGTAAGGCCCACTCTATGGGCGCAAACTGACGCACAATATTCGTAAGCATTCACCTCCGTTTGTTTGTTCCCGCACGATAGGCAAACGGCTCCTACGGGTGTGCGAATTCTCTCTCTTAAAATTTCGGTTTGGCGGATTCCGAAAGAACCCGCGATGACCTGGGGCCCTCGCAGTTATCGCACGGGTAAGCAGAGATGTGAAGATATCTTGTTTTCATGCTGGTCCCTCTCAGGCTCGCCGGCTCGACCTTCCAAAATTAACCTGCGAGAGTCTGCACATCTCTTCAATACTGCCCGGTTTATGAGTTGCCGTTCGAATTGGTCTGGACAGCCTCGAAAAGGCATGTTGCATTGGAAGTGTCCACTTTTGCTCAGACCTGAAGGATCTCGGGGTGAGAGAGTGATGAGGTAGAGTTTTTCTCCCGCTGTCCCCGTTAGGAGGGAACATGCCGAAGGGCTGCAAAACCCGAATTCTCGTTGTGGACGATGAACCCAGTATGCGGGAAACATTGGGCATGTTGCTGATGTCCGTCGGGTACGAGGTAGCCATGGCAGAAAACGGCGTCAGTGCTGTGTTGCAATTGAGCACTGCGGCCCCCGATCTGATCGTCACCGATCTCCACATGCCCCAGATGTCGGGCCTTGAGTTGATCTCACATGTACGTAGCCGTTATCCGTCGATTTCGATTGTCGCGATGAGCGGAGACTACCAGGCGGATGCGGTGCTTGCAGGCATCATCGCTGACAGGTTCTACCCTAAAGGAGAACACCCCCACAATCTGTTGACAACGATCGCTAGCCTGATCGCAACGAACCCGGCCCGCGGGAGTGCGCACGAGAGTGGCACTCGACCAGCGCTGGATTCTTAGAAACAAGGAGAAAAGTATGCTTGGAACTATCCTGATTGTTCTGTTGGTTTTGTTTCTGGTGGGTGCCCTGCCGACGTGGAATCACAGCCGTTCCTGGGGCTACTTCCCGAGCGGCGGACTGGGTCTGGTCCTCGTCATTGTAGTTATTTTGCTGCTGCTTGGCCGGATCTAGGGATTGTTCCAGTGGAACTTTCGACGACCGCAGGCTCTACTTGCTCATGGCGAAGCAAGGGCCTGCCAAGCGAACTCCGCTGCGAATAACAGCACCGCTCTTATTGCAGAAACGCCCGAATTAACACGCACAACCGGCGCAGGAGGCACATATGCTCTGGACCATTTTGGTAGTTCTCTTGATTCTGTGGCTTCTCGGCTTCAGCTTTCACATAGCAGGCAACCTAATCCACATCTTGCTGGTGGTTGCCCTCGTGGTTCTGATCATCAACCTGGTCAGTGGCCGCAGAACAGCCTGATCTTCACGGCGGATATCGCCCCTCACAAGTTCGTCCACACAATCGGGTGGAATGAAAAGGAAGTATTTTGATGAAGAAATACGCAATTGCTTTGTTAACGTTGTCTTTGGCCACCTTTGCGTTCGCTGGTCCGGGGCAGCAAGACACCGCTGCGCGTTTACAAGCGGCCGGCCAGGTCATGAACGAGATCATGGCTGCGCCCGATAAAGGC
>DATCCF010000076.1:0-14504 GCA_036511435.1 Terriglobales bacterium
GGTCCGCCTTTTCCGCAAAACGAATGGCGCGGCGCCGCGAACCTGACGTAGGTCTCGGAGGGTGATTTGAATCACATATAATTGCGATGTTAGCGTGATGACTGTGATGATCGCGAAATCCGGGAACGCTCGGAACACCAACTCGCGCGGAGAACGCGACTGATCGCAGAGAGTTTCCGTAGCAAGAACAGGGCAAGGAGAAATCATGAACCAGCACATTTATATCGCCGCCTACAACCAGTCCAAGTTTGGCAAGCTCATGGCTATGACCGTGCCTCAGATTCTGGCCAATGCAGTCACCGGCGTCTGTCAGGAGATTAAGGTTGAGCCTTCTGTCATCGACACCGGATCGATCGGCTCGGCTTGCAACTTCAGCTTGAACCAGCAGGGGTTGCTCTCCGGCCTGGCGGCCACGGTTCCCGGATTGGAAGGAAAACCGATCGAGTCAGTCGAGAACGCCTGTGCGTCCGGCGGTCAGGCTGTGCTGTCGGTGATTTACAAACTCCTGGGCGGCGTCGGAGACGTGGGAATTGCGATCGGCTACGAGAAGATGCGCGACCAGGAAGGAAAGATGGACGGCAAACGCATCGGCGAGGTGCTGGGATATTATTCGCATCCCGATGAGCGGCCCGGCAAAGTTTTCATCTTCCCGCACCTGTTTGCGGAAATCATGCAGTGCTATATGCAGGTGTATGGCGTCGGCGAAAGCGACCTCGCGCAGATCGCGGTCAACGAATATCAGAATGCGAAATTCAATCCTTGGGCGCAGATGAATAAAGTCCAGATCACGCTCGAACAGGCGATGAAGATCGAAGGCATCAATCGTTACGTGCTGGATGGCCTGCCGCTCAAGACCTACGACTGTTCACAGATTACCGACGGCTATGCCGCGCTCATCCTGGCCACGGAAGAAGGGCTGCGCAAGCTCGGCGTGCCCAAGTCGGAGTGCGTCGAAATCGCGGGTTATGCCCAGGCCACCGATCCTCTGCAGAAGGAAGGACGCAACACCCTGGTTCCTCCCGGGGCCTACCGGGCAATGCGAAAGGCTTATGAAATGGCGGGTGCTCTGCCTGCCGATGTGAATGTGGCGGAGATCCACGATTGTTTCACGGTGGCAGCGGCCATTGGAACGGAAGTCCTGGGGAAAGCTTCGCCTGGCCAGGGAGCACGATACTGGGTGGAAGGCAAAGCCAAGGTCGATGGAGACTGTGCCATCAACATGTCCGGCGGCTTAATTGCGAAAGGACACCCCGTGGGCGCGACCGGCGTCGCGATGCTGGGTGCGTGTTTCCGGCAACTGAAAGGGAAGGCTTCGCCGGAGATTCAGAGGAAAGATCCCAAGGTGGCTGCGACCTTCAACGTCGGTGGTGCGCTGTGCGCTTCGGTATGTACTGTGCTGCGCGACCCGGCATGATTGCGAGCGTTTAGCGCCGCGGTGTTCCGAACGTATGAGTCTTACTGCGCAGCCGCGACTGCGCAGGGTTTCGCCTGTCAATTAGCAGTCAGCACTCAGCCGTCAGCTTTCGAAGTTTGTCATCCCAACCGAGGGCTTCCGCCCGAGCGGAGGGACCCGCTTTTTCAGTCGTCGGCTGTCAGCCATCAGCTAAGCACCAGCCGCCGTGACAATGGAGGGAAAAAGTCCTAATATCAGGGGTAGGAGGCGCAAACTAATGAGCTTGGACATCCCGTCGAACATCGAGCGCGACATTCAGCGGTTTGCGCAGCAAGAGTGCATCACACAGGATGAAGCCGTTTTGCGGCTGATTGAAACTGGCCTCTCAGTCAGAAAGCCGGTTCCGAAAACGGTATTCGAGCAAGGACTGGGATTGTTCGGAAGTCCCGAGGATTCCGCTCTGCTTGATGAAGTTGTCTCCATTGCCTACGAGGAAAGACGGCGGCCATCGAAAACTGTGCCCACGCTATAGACGATGGTTAAATCCATTCTGGACACAGACATCCTTTCCGAATACCTCAAGGGGCATGATCGGGCCGTCATCAAGCACGCGGGTCGCTACGCTAAAGAGCACCGCGTTTTCACCTTCACGAGCGTCACAGTTTACGAGATCGTCTACGGTCTTGAACTGAAGTCCGCCTCCAGTCAGTTGAAAAGGGCGGTGGAATGGCTCAACCAGAACGAAGAAATTACGCCCACTTCCGCTGACTACCTCACCGCCGCCACGATCAAAGCGACAGCAAGAAAGCACGGTTCTGCTCTTGAACTCCCGGATTGCTTGATTGCCGCCGTAGCCGTTCGGCTGGATAGGCCGCTGGTAACCGGCAACAGCGAGGATTTCCAGGCCATTCGAGAAACCGGGATCAATCTGATACTCGAGAATTGGCGGGACGCATAGCCGGAGATAACACGTTTCCGACTCCCGGATCGGTGCGCATTTGCCGCCACACGTAGTTAGAGCTTCATTCAGCACTCAGCATTCAGCCGTCAGCTATCAAGTCCTCGAAGTTGTCATCCGGACCGAGGGCTTCAGCCCGAGTGGAGGGACCTGCTTTTTCAGCCGGGTGCCCCGTTCTAGCCTTCTTTTGGCTAGGGCGGGACAGTAAATTATCTCAACTTGTGGACTCGACCTTCGCCTGCGGTGTCGCTCCCCACACCCTCTGCGCCAGTCAGGTAGTGACGAGAGCTGCTCCGCGCGCACTCTTCCGATTTCTCCACCAGAGCCGCAAGAACGTTGTCAGCGATGGGTGATACCTGCGAACGTGACTGCCCCGCCCTAGCCAAAAGCAGGCTAGAACGGGGCACCCGGATTTAGGGTTTCGTGTGTATCTACGCTTGGCCGGGGTACCCGGCTGTTTTACTTGACGGTCTCGCCAACCAGGGCGAATTTGTGCTTCTTGTTCTTGCTGTCCATGACTATGAACCAGTTGCCGTCTCGGTAGAACTGAACTTTGCCGTTAACAGGAAGAATAATCACTTTGCGGCCAACTTCGCTCCACTGGTACCTGTAATGATCGGTCTCGACTACGACCGTGTTCGACCTCTTATAGAGTGGTACAGCAATGGTGCCGTTTCCTATAGGGGTAGCGTAGGCTCCGGAACGTTGGGAATCAAGGTCTTGGGAAATTACGGTGGCCTGCTCCCAATTGCGCTGTTTTTCGGCACCGAAAGATGCCGCCCCCATTGCGAAGAGGAGAGCTAGAAAGATACACGACACAACTCTCATTCTTATCGGGCCTCTGGTGCTTCAGTATACCCCCCATTTGCTATCCTTGAGCTGGCGACTTTAAGGGGAGTAATCAACCGGGTGACGCCTCAATGACAACAGCTGGCCCCGCTCTCGTCGGCGCGGAAAGGGTGTGGCGTTACATGAGTTTCTCGCGGTTCGTCTGGCTCCTTCAAAAAAAACAGCTCTGGCTATCGCGAGCGGATCTTCTCGGCGATCCGTGGGAGATCACCCTCGCCGGTAACCAGCTCGCGCACGTGATTTCCCGGCACCCGCCCGTCACGCTCCCTTTGCCGGACGTGATGCCGGAAACCGCGATGGAACGATCCGAGAGGATCATCAAAATGTGGCGGCGGCAGACGTTCGTCAATTGCTGGAGCGCCTCGGACCACGAATCGCACGCCCTGTGGCGCATCTACTGCCGGTCCGCTGAGGGAGCCGCGATCCAAACGACGTTTGCTAGGCTGCGGGAGTCAGTCGGCGGCTTACCTCTGTATCGAGTCACTTACGAAATACCTGGAGGCAGCAAGCGGACCCCTACGCTTTGCGATCTGGTGACGAAGAAGCGACCGATGTTCGCGTACGAGCAAGAGGTTCGCGTCGTCCTCTCTACTGACGGGAACGATGGGGCGGATCCCGAACGGGAAACCCTCGGTCATTGTCTCGAATGGGATCCGGAAAAGAGCGTGGAATTGATCCGAATTCATCCTGAAGCCGACTGCTCGTTCATGGAGACGGTAACTGCCGTGGTAGAGCATTACGCGCCCGCGTTGAAGGATCGTGTCGCATGGTCCGCAATGAATGCAGGGCCACCCTTCTAAACTAACCCCGGAATCGCTCAGACCTCTCGACAGCCCGACGAGGAAGCAACCGACAAGAGCTGCGAAGCGCCGCACCAGCCGGACATAAAGGAGGTTACGTTCGAATTCTGCGAAACGTGGTAGGCTTTTCCCATGCGCCAAGGCTGCTGCCTATCCGAGATAACCACATGAGCGACGGAACCGCAGAAAACGATACAAGCGAAATGGGATACGAGATTGATGTTGAACTTTCAGACCGAGAACTTTTATCTATAGGTAAAATCGTTGCTCTCTGGGGTTCTCTCGAATACGAAATATTTTGCCAGACACTGATGTGTTTCGGGGATATGCCACATAGCCAGCTTCCCGAAGAAATGAACAATATGCACTTTTCCCAAGTGTTAGCACTATGGGAAACCCATGTTGTCAATAATGCCGTAGGCAAACGTAAAGAAGTTTTACAGGAACAGTATAAAAGCATACGTCATTATGATGATTTCAGAAATGCCCTCGTGCATGGAATGTGGAATTGGTCTAAAGCTGCGCCCGAAAAAATAACAGCAACCCGTATCCGCAAGAAAGAAGTCCGAAGCACGCATTTCACCGCAGACGATTTAGCGTCGTTTGCCTCAGTTTTGGCAACAATAAATTTTCAAATTAGATACCCTGGCGGGCGCGAAGAATACGCGAAAGCAATGGCGGAACAGGGGCCATATATGAGCCGCCGGGGTTTTTGCCTAATGACGAGCAATCCCCTGACGGATGATTTATTTCCATCGTTTCTGCCCAAGGCACAGGAAGCACTAAAGAAATAAAAAGAGAAGGGAACGGGCGCCGGGTGCCCCACCCAAGCCGCTTTTGCTTGGGTGGGTTTTTGCATCTCGTAGTTTGCGGCTTGACAGTTTCGGTGCTTCCGGATCACTGCTGGCAGGCGCGCGCGTACCCAAATTCACCACAATCCATGTCTCACTGCTCTGTGACCGCCCTCACAGCGCGAAGTTCGCGTTTGGTTCACGATGTCTGTAAGGAGAAAAGTGTCCCCACCTCATGGGTCTAATGACGCTTTTTGCGCGCTATGAAGAGAGTGCTCATTCTGGGAGCTGCCGGACGAGACTTCCACAACTTCAACGTAGTTTTTCGAAACAACCCTGAATTCCACGTCGTAGCCTTCACGGCAACACAAATTCCCGACATCGCTGGCCGCCGTTATCCCGTGCAATTGGCGGGCGATTTCTACCCGGATGGCATTCCCATCCTCGAAGAAAACCGAATGGAAGAGATCATCCACGACGAACTCGTGGACGTGGTGGTCTTCTCCTACAGCGACGTCGCCTATCCGACATTGATGCACCTGGCCTCGCGCGCCGTCGCCGCTGGGGCCGATTTCTGGCTGCTGGGCGTCGAACGCACGCAACTGGTTGCGAAAGTCCCGGTCATCTCCGTCTGCGCCGTCCGCACCGGATGCGGCAAGAGCCCGGTCTCGCGCCGTATTGCCACGGAGCTTCGCAAGCTCGGCTGGAACCCCGTCGTGGTCCGTCATCCTATGCCCTATGGCGACCTTGCCGTGCAGCATGCGCAACGCTTCGGGTCGCTGGCCGACCTCGATAAACATCTCTGCACCATCGAAGAGCGCGAGGAGTACGAGCCTCACATCATGGAAGGCACCACCGTCTACGCCGGCGTGGACTACGAGGAGATCCTGCGCCAGGCGGAGAAAGAGGGCGATGTTGTCCTGTGGGACGGCGGAAACAACGACACTTCGTTCTATCGTCCCGATCTCGATATTGTTGTCTTCGATCCGCATCGGGCGGGACACGAGCTGGCCTACTATCCCGGCGAAGTGAACTTCCGCAGCGCGCACGTGCTCATCATCAACAAGGTGGACACGGCCGATCCCGACGGGATCAACACGGTGCGGCAGAACATAGCGCTGTATAACCCCAAGGCACAGGTCATCGAGACAGCCTGCAAGGTGACCGTTGCCGATCCTGAAGCCGTTAGAGGCAAGCGGGTGCTGGTGGTTGAAGACGGCCCCACGCTCACCCACGGCGAGATGCCTTACGGGGCCGGCGTGGTCGCAGCCAATCGCTACCATGCAGCCGAGTTGGTCGATCCCCGTCCCTATGCCGTGGGCTCCATCCAGAAGACCTTCGAGAAGTTTCCCCATCTCTGGAGGGTCTTGCCCGCCATGGGATACAGCGATATCCAGCGGCACGAACTCGAAGAGACGATCAAGCGCGTCCCTTGCGATTTAGTGCTGGTGGCGACGCCGATCGACCTGGCGCGCACCATCAAGCTGGACAAACCCAGCGTACGGGTGAGCTACGCAGTCGAGGAAATCGGCAAACCGGCAATCACCACCCTGCTGGAGCAGTTCACCCAGACGTACAAGCCAGCGTTGGCGGAAGTCGGGAGGTAGCATGTTGCAAAAAGATTTCCTCTCGATTCGCGACTTCTCGCCGCAGGAGATCCGGCAATTTCTTCATGTTGCCTGCCAGCTCAAATCCTGCCCGGGCGCGTATACCGGCACTCTGAAAGGCAAAACGCTGGCCATGATCTTCGAAAAGCCCTCGCTGCGCACGCGAGTGACCTTCGACGTGGGCATTCAGGAACTGGGCGGACATCCGCTATATCTTTCGCCGGCCGAGATCAGTCTCGGCAAGCGGGAGTCGGTGTACGACGTCGCCAAGAACCTGGAGCGGATGGTGCAGGGGATCATGATCCGGACCTTCGCCCACGACATCGTCGTGGACATTGCCCGGTACGCCAGCATTCCGGTCATCAACGGCCTTACCGATTACAGCCACCCCTGCCAGGCAATGGCGGACTACTTGACGATGCTGGAGGTCAAGGGCCGAATTGCTGGGCTGAAGGTGGCCTACATCGGCGACGGCAACAACGTGGCGCACTCGCTGCTATTTGCAGGCGCGCAACTAGGCGCGGAGGTGTGGGTGGCTACGCCACCGGGATACGAGCCTGACAGCGGGGCAGTTGCCTGGGCGGCCGAGCGCTGTGCCGCCACCGACGCGAGCTGCACCATCACCAACGATCCCAACCTGGCGGTTTCCGGCGCCGACGTGGTTTACACCGATGTGTGGACAAGCATGGGCCAGGAAGCGGAGGCGGCAGCGCGGCGCGAGACCTTCCAGCCGTATCAGGTCAACGCCAAGCTATTCGCCAAAGCCAAGCCCGATGCCATCTTCATGCATTGTCTGCCGGCGCATCGAGGCGATGAAGTTACGGACGACGTAATCGATTCGCCGCGCTCGTTTGTCTTCCAGCAGGCAGAGAACCGGCTGCATGCCCAAAAGGCAATCATGCTGGAACTGATGAAGGGCGACCAAGCCGCAGAACACGAGATGGCTCGCGAATCGCGGTTGGAGTTGGTGAAGTAAGAAGAATTCGCTTTTCGCTCTTGGCCTTTCGCTACGGATTGCAAAGCTCTTTGCAATTGGCGACTTAGGAACCTCTGGCGAAAAGCGAAGAGCGAAAGGCGAACAGCGACTAGCGACTAGCGAAGAGCATTCGTAAGGATCTTCTATGTCAAGAACTGCGCTGGTGGCGGTTGGCGGCAATTCTCTTATACGTGCGGGAGAAAAGGGAACCATTGCCGAGCAATTAGCCAACACTCGCCGCACCGCCCAGGCCATCGTCGGGCTTATCCGCCTGGGATACAACCTGGTGATCACGCACGGGAACGGCCCGCAGGTGGGCGCGCAATTGCTGCGCTCGGAGCGTGCCTCCGATGTGGTTTATGGACAGACACTGGATGTTTGCGGCGCCGCCAGTCAAGGCGAGATCGGCTACCTGCTGGCGCAATCGCTACAGAATGAGCTTGCGGCAGCGGGCATAGACGTTCCGGTCGTGAGCTTGGTGACGCAAACCGTAGTCTCGGCCGATGACCCAGCCATGCAACATCCATCCAAGCCGATCGGGCCCTTTTATTCGCGGGCCGTTGCCGACGAGAAAAAGCGCTTACTGGGATGGCAGATTGTTGAGGATGCAGCCCGCGGCTATCGGCGGGTGGTACCCTCGCCGCAGCCGATCGAGATTGTGGAACTGGATGTCATTCGCCCATTGGTTGATCGGGGAGTGCTGGTGGTGTCAACCGGGGGCGGAGGCATTCCCGTGATGCGCGTGAACGGCCGCCTGCAAGGCGTGGAAGCTGTCATCGACAAAGACCGTGCTTCCGCGTTGCTGGCTGCTCAGTTGGGAGTGGACCTGTTCGCGATCTCCACCGATACAGAATATGTTTTCCTTAATTATAAGAAGCCTAACCAGGTCCCGCTTACTTACGTCACCGCGGCGCAGTTGGAACAGCATCTGCGCGCAGGCCACTTCCCGCCGGGAAACATGGGGCCAAAGGTGGAATCGGTGTTGCGCTTCCTGCATAGCGGAGGCAGCGAAGCCGTGATTACCTCGTATGAGCGTTTGTGCGAAGCGGTGCAGGGCTCTGCGGGTACGCACATCGTGGCGGACGCAGAATTAGGCAGCGAGACTGTGACCCAAGAACAGGAACTTGAGGTGCCGGTTATCCGGTGAGCCATGCTAATGACCGACCGAACCACTAGACTGCAGGAAGCAAAGTCAGGACGTTCGCGCATGAGTTTGAAGCACGTTGTCGAGTCGCAACAGTTCACGGTTCCATTGTTGATGGAGCTGTTCGACCGCTCGCGGCTGATGGAGCGAATTGTCGCGCGCGGCGGGACGCTGGACTATCAGAATCGAATTCTGGCCAGCCTGTTCTACGAGCCGTCCACCCGGACCCGCTTCTGCTTTGAAGCGGCCATGCACCGGCTGGGCGGACGCGTGCTCTCCACCGAACATGCTCGTGCTTTTTCCTCCGAGATCGAGGCCGAACAGGTGGAGGATTCCATCCGCATCATTGGCTGCTACTGCGACGTTATCGTGATTCGTCATCATGAGACGGGCGGGGCGGGCCGCGCGGCCAAGGTCTCGCCGGTTCCGATCATCAATGCGGGGGACGGCGCAGGCGGCCAGCATCCCACCCAAGCCTTGCTCGATCTGTATACGATTTACCGCGAGCGTCCGCTCGATGGATTGAGCGTGGCCTTCATCGGGGAACTCGATCGCGGCCGTACCGTGCGTTCCCTGGCTTACCTGCTGGCAAAATTCGAACGGGTGAAGGTCTTCTTCGTGAGCCCGCCCGAGTTGCAGATGAAACCCGACATTCTACAGTATCTCGACCGGCATGGTGTCCGCTATGAATTGGAGTCGGACATCAATCGGGTGGTCGGAGAAGTGGATGTCATTTACCAGACACGTATCCGCCCCGACCGGCTTCCGCGGGTGACCAGCACACTGTGCTATGCCATCGATTCCAGCGTGCTGCAACGGATGCGAGCCGATGCCATGATCCTTCATCCCCTGCCTCGGACCGTGGAGCTGGACAAAAAAGTTGATGACGATCCTCGCGCTCTGTATTTCCGGCAGGCCGCGAACGGACTGTACGTGAGAATGGCGCTGTTATCGATGCTTTGGGATGGATAGAGCGAGAACTATGAGCATCCTCCAAGGTATCGAATGATGGCCGGGACGCGCCCTTCCGCGGCGGTGGACCTCGCCATTGCAGTCAGCGTCACATTGATCTGCGGCTTCAGCATTCCCGCGATCACTCCCGCTCTCAACCGTCTGGGCGGGATGCGGGAAGTCTTTGCTCTCGCACTGTTCCAATTTACGGCGGAAGGCTTAGTGGTATTGCTGTTAATAGCGATTCGACGCGAACGGCTGTCGAATTACGGCTTCAGATCACGCGGTGTTCTCAAGTCAGTGGCAATTGCCGTGCTCTTCACCATGATTTACGACGCAGCTCTTTCTTCGCAGATGGGTCAACCTGTCTGGGTGCCGCTTCGCCGCCACTTGGCTTTGCGGCTCTCCCTGGCGGCGAAGTTTCCCCTAAACCTGGTAGGCATTGCCGCAACTGTGACAGCGTGGGGCTTTTTCGAAGCCTTGTATGGCGTGTTCTTTGCCAACCGATTGAACCGTATCGTAGGACATGAGGGCCATGGATGGCTCTCCCTAGGCATTGGGATTCGGTCTGTTCAATGGTTTGATCCATGCAGCTCTCGGCCAGGGGGTTTCTGGTCTTCTCGGTAGCTTCGCTTCTGGGTACGCGATCGCGGTCATTCCCGCTGTGGCCGGCAACAGTTGGGGAAGTGTCCTGTTTCAAACACTCACGAACGCGGTGGGCCGGATGTGAACTCTGCAATACTGGAAACACCAACTAAGGATTTGAGGAGCTTATGGAAGTCATCGATCGTTTGCAAACCAAAGATTTTATCGAGCTTGAAAACACCTACGGAGCCCACAACTACCATCCGCTCGACGTTGTCATCGAACGCGCCGAAGGGGTCTGGGTTTATGACGTGGAAGGGAATCGCTATCTCGATTGCCTCGCTTCCTACTCCGCCGTCAACCAGGGACACTGCCATCCCAAGATCCTGAAGGCCATGATCGAGCAGGCGCACAAGGTCACGCTGACATCGCGCGCCTTTCGCAACGACCAGTTGCCGCTGCTCTACCGGGAACTCCACGAGCTGACCGGATTCGAGATGGCGCTGCCCATGAACTCGGGCGCTGAGGCGGTGGAGACCGCCGTGAAGGCCGCGCGAAAGTGGGGCTACCAGCTTAAACGCATTCCCGACGGCAAAGCCGAAATCATCGTGTGCTCCAATAATTTTCATGGACGCACCGTGACCATCGTCAGCTTCTCAACCGACGAGCAGTACCGCGACGGCTTCGGACCGTTCACGCCGGGATTCAAGGTCATCCCCTTCGGCGACGCGAAGGCTTTACGCCAGGCGATTACGCCCAACACCTGCGCCTTCCTGGTGGAACCGATCCAGGGAGAAGCCGGGATCATCATTCCGCCCGCGGGATTCCTCAAAGAGGCCGCTGCCATCTGCCGCGAGAATCGCGTGCTCCTGATAGCCGACGAAATTCAGTCGGGTCTGGGCCGCACCGGCCAGCTCTTTGCCTACATGCACGAAGGCATCACTCCCGATGTCGTGATCGTGGGCAAGGCGCTCTCAGGTGGTTTCTACCCGGTATCTGCGGTGCTGGCGTCGAAGGAAGTGCTGGGCGTGTTCCAGCCTGGCGACCACGGCAGCACCTTCGGCGGCAATCCGCTGGCCTGCGCGATCGCCCGCGCCGCGCTGCGCGTGCTGGTGAAGGAGAACCTGATTCAACGCTCCGCCGAACTCGGCGACTACTTCCTCACCAAGCTGAAAACGTTGAGCAGCCCGCACGTGCGCGAAGTCCGCGGCAAAGGCCTGTGGATCGGAATTGAACTGGACGTTGCAGCACGCCTGTATTGCGAAGCACTGAAGAAGCACGGGATCCTGTGCAAGGAAACTCACGAACACGTCATCCGCATCGCGCCTCCGCTGGTCATTACTCGCGAAGAGATCTTCTGGGCCTTCGAGCGGATCAAGAAAGTCGTCGAAGAATTGCGCTGAGGGCGATCGATGATCGATTGCAGGGAGGGCCGCCGACGAAGTAGTTTCAGCCAGTCTTGAAGGGGCGCACCTTTAGGTGCGCCCCCAAGGTTTCTTGCTTTTGTCATCTCGAGCGGGCTTCAGGCCGCGAAAGATCTGTTTTTCGGATTCTTCTCCGCGGCCCGTAAAGCCCGCAAAAGCATCCGCACGCTTGTTGCTAACTGCTAAGGACTAATTGCTAACGGCTAGTTAGTATTTCCGCATGTGGATTTCGGTGCCGTTGCGCTCGAACTTCACTTCGTCCATCAGTTGATTGATGAGGTAAATGCCGCGGCCGTGGTTGGAGAATACGTTTTCCCCGCGACAGGGATCGGCGATGGCGAAAGGATCGAAGCCGCTGCCCGGATCGCGCACCACGATCAGCATGCCGCGATCTTCCTCGCACCCTACGCAGCACTGGACTTTCTTCGTAGGATCGTTTTTGCAACCGTGAACAATCGCGTTGGCGAGGGCTTCGCGCAGGGCAGTTTCGATCTCAAATTCTTTGCCGGCGGCGCATTCCAGCCGGCGCGCCATCTCCATGATGCCTTCAACCACGGGACTGATGGCCGAGGGGTCGGCGTTGAGCGTGACCTCAATGCGTATCGTCAGCTTGCTGCGATCGAACTCTACCGTCGGAAAACAGCCGGGTTGCATGGCCAGCCCCAATTGGAATCGCGCTCGGGTTACTTTTACAGAAAAGCTTGACCGGGTCAAGCGGGAAACCACGAAACGGGGAAACCCAAATCGGAGTTCTAGCACCTTAGTGGGAGCAGTCGCTCAGGAGCAATCGCTAGGGGCACGCAGGGCGGTGGCCGGCTCAAGTCATGCTTTAATTGCGGCAAAAGGCCCTGCCGGCCCATTTCGGTAAGCGGTGACATCGAGTTTTCCCGACGTTCACACGTCACAAACTGCTGTGACTTTGGTCGTTGCCGATCCCCGGGAAAGAGTTAGAATAGAGTTGGAATTGAAAATGATTTTCAACTTCATATTCGGCCGCCGTGCAAAACAACGCAAGCACCGCGCCTCCGCCCTGGCTGACTTGCAGCTCGGCGAGAGCGCGATCCTGGGCGATATGGAACTCGCCCTTCCGGTAGCGGAACATCTCATGAACCTGGGTTTCGTGCCTGGCCTGGAAGTCACGGTCGCACGCAGCAGCCCGGGCGGCGATCCCCGCGTGTACCGCGTGGAAGGCACCGAAGTTGCCATGCGCCGCGATCTGTCCCGCCACATCCACGTGGAATTGCTCGGGACCCCTGCGTTTGGAGACTAACGCATGGGAGCCTCGACAATGACCTGCCATGCGGTAGCGCGGCCCCGGGATGAAGCCCTCGGAACGTCGTATCGCACGGTGGCTGTCGTCGGCCCGCCCAATTCCGGCAAGACCACGTTGTTCAATCGCCTCACGCGCCTGCGCCAGAAGGTCGGAAATTTCCCCGGCGTTACCGTCGAACACCACACTGGATACGTACGCGACTCCGAAGGACAAGAGGTCGCGCTGATCGATCTGCCCGGCGTCTACAGTCTGACTCCCAAGTCCGAAGATGAAAAGGTAGCGGTCGATGTCCTGACCGGACAGATGCCGGGTACGCCACGCCCGGACGCGATCATCGTGGTTTTGAATTCCACCAACCTGCATAGCCATTTGGTATTGGCGGGACGCGTCATCGCGCTGGGGTTGCCTACGCTGGTGTTGCTAAACATGGCCGACGAACTGCGTAAGCAGGGCGGTCATGTGGACGTACTATCGTTAGCGCGCCAGTTGGGCACGCCGGTCGCACTGGTCAGCGCTACCACGGGCGAAGGTATCGTTGCGGTGCAGAACTTTCTGTCCTCGGCGACAGCCAGTCCCGAGCCTTTGGAACTGCCGGTAGTCGGAAGCACGCGCGGTTATCGCGAGTGGGCAGTGAAGGTGGGCACGAATGCCAAGTATCGCCGTCCCGCCACTCCGGTTTGGACGCAGCGGCTTGACTCCATATTCCTACACCGCACCTGGGGCGCAGTCATCTTTGGCGTAGTGGTCGTCGGCGTCTTCCAGACGATCTTCGCGATTGGCCAGCCGCTTTCGAACCTGCTGCAGCATTTCCTCGATGTCAGTGGCTTGCAGATCGGGAATTATCTCCCCCAGGGGATGTTCAGTTCGCTAATCGTCAACGGCGTGTGGAAGGGAACTGGTTCGGTGCTGGTGTTCCTGCCGCAGATTCTACTGCTGTTCCTGGTCATCGGAATTCTCGAGGACTCCGGATATCTGTCGCGCGCCGCGGTCATCGCCGACCGCACCATGTCGCGCGTTGGCCTGAATGGCAAGAGCTTCATACCATTGCTGTCGGCCTATGCCTGCGCGGTGCCAGCAATCATGGCGACGCGCACCATCGAGAGCAAGCGCGATCGCATTGCGACCATCCTGATCGCGCCGTTCATGACTTGCTCGGCGCGCCTGCCGGTTTACACCATGGTGATCGCGGCGTTCCTGCCGAACCGGCCCGTGCTCGGTGTGTTCCTAGGAACGCGCGCGCTGGCGATGCTGGGGCTGTACGTTCTCGGGTTCCTGATGGCGGTGTTCACGGCGCGGCTGCTGAAGTCGTCGATTCTGAAGAGCAAGGACGCGCCCTTCATTTTGGAGATGCCACCCTATCGCTGGCCCACCCTTATATCTCTGGGATTGCGCTTGGTGGACCGCGGCAAGGCGTTTCTCTATCGCGCGGGTACAGCGATCATGCTGGTTTCGCTGCTGCTATGGGCGGCGACGAACTTCCCCATGCATCATGGACAACCGCCCGCGGTGCAGGACAGCGTAGTTGCCTGGGTGGGTCACGCCATCGAACCTGCGATTCGTCCGCTGGGTTTCGATTGGAAAATCGGAGTTGGACTGCTGACCTCCATCGCCGCGCGTGAGGTGATTATCGCCACGCTCGGCACCTTGAACGGAATCGATCCCCAGTCGCACGCTGTCGACTTGCAGGCGGCGTTGAAGCATGAACTGACGCCTGCGGGCGCCGTCGCTCTGCTCGTCTTCTTCGCGTTCGCCA
>DATCCF010000077.1:0-8577 GCA_036511435.1 Terriglobales bacterium
GGGCTACATCGATTTTCAGAGGCTCTTCATCTTTGCGCTCAGCTCGGCCTTCTTTGTCGTGCGCACCAAGTCGAACGTGTTGCTCCAACGACGCTACTCGCATCCGGTGGACAAGAGCACGGGCGTGCGCTCGGATCAGACGGTGATTCTGACATCCTTCGAATCGGCCTCGGTGTATCCCGATGCACTGCGCCGCGTAAGTTACTTCGACGCGGTGACCAACAAGCGGCTGAAATTCCTGACCAACAATTTTGCACTCCCCGCACTTACCATCGCGCAAATCTATAAGTGTCGCTGGCAGGTGGAACTGTTCTTCAAATGGATCAAGCAGCACCTGCGCATCAAAGCCTTCTACGGGACCAGCGAGAATGCGGTGAAGACCCAGATCTGGATCGCGGTGTCGGTTTACGTGCTGGTGGCGATCATACGGAAGCGGTTGGGGCTGGAGGCCAGTCTTTACCAAATGCTACAGATTCTGAGCGTCACGCTTTTTGAGAAAACGCCCATTTCATGCGCCCTTCAGGCCATCGATGTGGAAGCCAATTTCGCCGAAAATGTCAACCAACTGATTCTCTTCGACTTTTAACCGGACAGCAGTGTCCATATGGATAGCCTTATCAGGCGAAAACGACGAGCGAGCCATCTGAAATTGGTTCCCCGGGGTCGTGTGTCATTGCAAATGCAGGGAAAGTCAACTGTCCTTTTACCCGCTCCGAGTTGGCACTAGTCTTGCTGTACCTCTTTGGGGCGCTGCAAGGTTCCCAAAAACGAAAAAGGCCACCGGAGTCTCGCAGCAACTTAAAAGCGCATAGAACCCGAGATTGGGGGGGAGTGTGCGCCGAAAGAGTCTCCATTGAGCGAGGCCGGAAAATTACTTATGCATTTATCCGGGATATAGTGTGGCGCTGTTGGAAGCCACACGAAAATTCTGGCTAACACAAGCTCTTTTGGAGGCAAAAGTCTTCTGGAGGATGGCGAGACAAATACAGTTCGGGTTCCACTGCGAGGAGCCCACAAGGAGGAGTAATGATGAAACGCAAGCTTATCGTTGCCAGCTTTGCCGTTGGTGTCGTGATGGCGTCGCTGTTGCTTTTGCAAGGTAGCGCCTGGGCTCAGGGCGAGTCGCCCCTCACCGTGTCTGACGGGGAGCACAAAGCCCATATCTTTCCTACGGTGAGTCGGGCAGCTCAGCTAGGTATCCCGGCTGCGGACACAGGGCCACTGCTTTATCACTCCGGTGGCCCGGTCATGACCGGGGCTATCTTGCTCTACAACATCTACTGGGTTCCGGCGCATCTGCAGAACGGCAACCCAACCAGCATGTCCACTCATTTTATAAGAACGTGCAAACCAACTTGCTGCATGATTACCCCGAACACGGCATCGGTAATAACAACACCCAGTATTACCAGACGATAGGCGGGGTTACAACTTACATCTACAATAGACCGAATGGTTACGTCACGTATCTTGATACCAATCCCTATCCAGCTTCAGGATGTACCGACCCGGCCACGCCAGGGAACTGCATTACCGACGCCCAGATCCAGACGGAGATCCAGAGGGTGATGACCCTCAACCACTGGACTGGAGGCCTCAACAAGATGTTTCTGCTCTTCACCTCGAGCGGAGAGGGATCGTGTAACGGAAGTTCCTGCGCCTATACTGATTACTGCGCCTACCACGGTGCCTTTGGTAGCGCCCCGGTCGTCTATAGTAACGAGCCCTACGGGGATCCCTCGGTCTGCTCAGCCGGAGGGCCGTTCCCAACCGGTGACGCCGCGGCGGACACGGCGGTGGGTACCGCCACCCACGAGCTAACGGAGGCATTAACCGATCCGGAACTGAACGCCTGGTACAGCGCGCTGGGCAACGAGATCGGCGACCTATGCGCCTACGATTACGGCACGAACACCTGGGATTCAGGCCAAGCCAATCAGATGTGGTATGGTCACTTCTACGAAATACAGCAGGAGTATGACAATCACGTAGGTGGCTGCGTTCAAGTCGGACCTTGAGTTGCGGTAGCGGGCAGAGGCCCTAGGTAGCAGCGGTTCCCGCCCAGCTTCGGCAAGCCCGCAGGCTGGGCGGAATGGGCATTGCAGGCGGTATTCGATTGCGGCACCAACCTTTCGCATTGGATGGAGAATCACCCGCGGGACTTGACCAAGGTGGGCGCCGGCTTCGCCAATGAGCCCGACTGTCGCGACTTGCCTGTTCCGATTGGCCTGCTCGGGGGCTCCTCGCTGTCCTTATTGTCAGACGAGTACAGAAAATTTTCGATCTCATCGATTCGCTTGCTGGCGTCGCTGTAGCCAATGTCAATGAGATCCTTGGTGTACTTAGGCGTGAATAACAGATAACTCATCAGGTCCGAGCACGACGCCGCATCTCGTCCCAAACCGTTTACAAAGTACTGAATAAGATAGGGCATGTCTCGCTGGTGTTGCGCTGCCAGTTCTGACAAATCGACGGAGGGCGTGATGAGAAGTGGGACCAAAGGCCGCATCTTTTCACATCCCTCAAGGCCAGTCAGGCTGATGTGCCCGTCTCTAAGCAGCTGATTCAACCGTTCCAGGTGTTCGACATCTGTAGCCAGATGGTCCAGAAACATCACATTAAAAAGGACTCCCATAACTTGCGCCAGCGAAGGGTCTTTCTGACCAGTGGCGTCTGTCTGATGTTCCTTATTTTCACAGCGAACACCGATCGCGAAAATCTTTCTTGCCCCCAGCCGTATGATCGGACTAAGAGGCTGTTGCAGGCGCAAACACCCGTCGCCAAAAAAAGCCGTTCCTTTGGCCGTCTTAAGTCTTACCGCCTGAAAGACCAAAGGAATCGCGGCTGACGCGCAAATGTGATCAACGGTGATCTTCGTTGCCAGTGTCACCCGGCGGCTTCGGTTCCACATCGGGTGGCCTTTGGCACCTTGAATAAAGAGGTAACTCTTCCCTGAGTTGTAGTTGGTCGCAGAAATAGCCAGTGCGTAAAGACGCCCACGCCGGATGTTGTCCTGGATTCGATCGCAATTGAGGTGTGCACGGAGATAGTGCTGCAAAGGACTCGCATCCAAAAATGACCGGGCGTTACCTCCTCCAAGAACTCCTCCAAAAGAGAGATCCATTATCCAGGTAATGGAATTCCGCGCCTGTGAAAATACGTCACAGCGAAAGACATCGGTAGGTTTAAGGGAGGACCAGAGGTGGGCGAGAACTTTGGTTGCCAAAGGAAAGTCGTCGCTACCGACGGCAAGGGCGGAACCATTAATCGCTCCGGCGGAAGAGCCTCCTATTATGGGAAAAGGATTGCCGTGGGTTTGAACCCATTTGATCTCGCCAATACGCTTAAGAACACCGGCTTGATAAGCACCGCGAGCGCCGCCCCCTGTCATCACTAAGCCGAGTGTGTTTTCCATCTTCCTCCCGTGCTCCGCAAAAACTCCATCGGGTTTGACAGCGCTGTCCAAAAACTTGGAGAGAGTGTGCCCAATAGAGATTAGTACGCGGACAATCGAAGAAGCAAGTCTTTGAATGCCAGACATGCCAGACACAGATCGCTCCGTCCGGCCTGCCCACCGCAGGGCAGCATTAGCTGAAACGAAGAGCGAATGGCGAAAGTAAAAAGCGAGTATACGGTGTCCCGCCTCACATCAGGGTGTGACCGCTGTCACTTCGTCTTAGGCTGTGACTGGTTAAAAATCGAACTATCGTTCGGTAGGCGGGTGAGCCTCCCAACCGCAACGTAATTCCAGGTGCGACGCCAAGCTCAATAAGAAGGAAGATGCGGCCGTCAAGGCGGCCACTCCCTCGGCACAGCGCCAAGAAGAAGAAAGGGCAGCAATGGCCAAGGGTTCGGTGCAGATCGTAGTGGAGCGATGTAAAGCCTGCGGATTCTGTGTGGAGTTTTGTCCCACGCACGTACTGGCGCTCTCCTCCGCCTTTAACGCCAAGGGTTATCACACTCCTTACATGGTCCATCCGGAGAAGTGCAGCGGTTGCGATTTGTGTGGCATGTATTGCCCCGACTTCGCGATCTTCGGACACAAGCTGCCGGCGCCGCCCAAAGAAAACGTCGAGGCCGCGGCCCCTCCACCCACTGCCGAGGCCAAGGAGGACCAAGATGCACGCTGAAGCTGCCGGTGTCATGACCGGCACTCATTTCCTTGACGGCGACCACTCTTGCTGCGAAGGCGCGCTGGCGGCGGGCGCGCGATTTTCCGCGGGTTATCCCATCACGCCCTCCACCGAAGTCGTGGAACGCTTTGCCGCGCGCGTGCCAACCGTGGGCGGCACCTTCATTCAGATGGAAGATGAGCTAGCGGCTTCCATCGCCATACAAGGCGCGGTTTGGGGCGGAGCCAAGGCCTTTACCGTGACCTCCGGTCCCGGATTCTCCTTGATGATGGAGCACATTGGCCTGGCGGTGATGACGGAAACTCCCTGCGTCTTCGTGGACGTGCAGCGCGGTGGACCTTCCACCGGATTGCCGACCCTGCCCGCGCAAGCCGACATGATGCAGGTGCGATGGGGCTCCCACGGCGATTACGAGGTGATCGCGCTGTGCCCCAATTCCCCGCAAGAGTGCTTCGACCTAACCGTGACGGCATTCAATTACGCCGAGCAGTATCGCTGCCCGGTGTTTGTGATGATGGACGAGGTAGTCGGGCACATGACGGAGAAGGTTGTGATCCCGCCGCCCGAGCAGATTGAAGTCACCCCGCGCCGCTATACCACTCTTCCCCCAGACGAGTTTCTCGCCTTCCAGCCGCGTGAAGACCTGGTGCCCGACATGCCGCGGACTGGCGAAGGCTACAACGTCCACGTCACTGGCCTGACCCACGACGAACGCGGCTACCCCGATATGACGCCCGGCACGCAGGACAAGCTGGTAAGGCGGCTACAGGACAAGATCAAGAAGAATGTCGACAAGATCACTCTGTACGAGGAAGAACAGATCCAAGGCGCCGAGGTTGTCGTGGTGTCGTATGGCATCACCTCGCGAGTGGCACAGCGCGCCATTGAATTGGCGCGAAAAAAGGGCGTGAAGGTGGGCAAGTTCCGCCTCATCACCGCATGGCCCTTCCCCGAAAAGCAGATTGCGGAAATCGCCGGCAAGGTGAAGGCAATAGTTGTGGTGGAGCTGAACCTGGGACAGATGGTGCGCGAGGTAGAACGCGCCGCTGCCGGAAAGGCAATCGTCCGTTTCGTCGGGCACGCCGGAGGCAGCGTACACCGTCCGGAAGACATTCTGCAGGCCATCATGGAGGTGGCGCGATGAGCGAACTGACCGAACTGACCGTCCACAACCCGGTGGAACAATTCCTGCGGATGGACCGCATTCCTCATATCTGGTGCCCGGGCTGCGGTATTGGAACCAGCGTCAATTCATTCGCCCACGCGCTCATCGATGCCAAGATCGACACTAGGAACGTCGCCATTGTCTCCGGTATCGGTTGCACCGGGCGCGTTGCCGGCTACGTCAAACAGGACTCGTTCCACACCACGCACGGCCGCGCCATTCCATTCGCCACCGGCTTGAAGCTGGCGAACCCCAAGCTGAACGTGGTGGTGTACTCCGGCGATGGCGATCTGTTCGCAATCGGCGGCAATCACCTGATTCACGCCGCGCGCCGGAACGTGGACATCAAGGTCATCTGCATTAACAACCTGATCTATGCCATGACAGGTGGACAGACAGCCCCGACCACGCCGAGCGATGTCATTACCTCGACCAATCCTTATGGGACGTACGATCCGGCGTTCAACCTGCCCTATCTTGTGGAAGCGGCGGGAGCGGTCTTCGTCGCCCGCTGGACGGCGTTCCATGTTCGCCAACTGGCGCGCTCCATGCAGGAGATGTTCGCCAAGAAGGGTTTCAGCTTCATCGAGGTTTTGTCGCCTTGCCCAACGCTCTATCAGCGGCGCAACAAGATGGGCGACGGCCTCGACACCATGAAGTTCTACAAAGAAGTCAGCAAAGTCCGCAACGGCGCTGCGACCAAAGACGTTGCATTGACCAAGAGTGGTGAGATCACCGTCGGCAAGTTTGTCGATCGTGAGCGTAGCGACTATCGCGACCTCATGCACGATAAACTGCTCGATTCTCTGGGTGACGATTACGTGGAAACGGAGGCCTGTTCATGCCAGTAAGCGAGATCCGTATCGCAGGATTCGGAGGCCAGGGCGTTATCCTGTCGGCCATCATCATCGGCAAGGCGGGCTGCATTTATCAGCCGGGCTACGCGACCATGACCCAGAATTTCGGGCCGGAAGCCCGCGGCGGGGCCTGCAGCGCGCAGCTCATTCTTTCTGACACACCGGTGCTGTATCCCTACGTGCCCCGGCCCGACATCCTGGTGGTGATGTCGCAGGAGGCGTACGGACTGTTCGCTCCGCAGCTCAAGGACGAAGGCATTCTCATCATCGAAGAGGACTTGGTGAGGATTGGCGAGCTGCCCGCAGGAGTGCGGGTTTACAGCGTCCCCGCAACCCGCATCGCGGAAGAACTCGGCAAAAAGATGGTGCTAAACATCGTGATGGTCGGATTTTTTGGAGCCATCACGCAGGTGCTCGACCGTGAGGCGCTGCGCAACGCGGTGGGCGCTTCCGTGCCTCAAGCCTACCGGGAACTGAACTTGAAAGCCTTCGACCGGGGATTTGAGTACGGCGCCAAGGCGCTCACGGAAGTCATCGTGCAGCAAGAATCGGACGTCGCAGTCGCAGCACTCGAAAACTAGCTTCATTCATAACTCATACCAAAGCCGGCAAACCATCGCCGGCTTTTTCGTTCTTACGATAGGAAATGCGTTGTCATCCCGACCGAGGACTTCAGTTTGAGTGGAGGGACCTGCTGTTCCGTCATTGGGCAAGAACGTGGATTTGCAGCCGGGCTGGCTTTCCCCACTCAGCCGATAGATCTCCCCACGTCGGGTTGTCACGCTCGATGAGCGCAACCTTCTTTTCTCGCCGCCACCGCTTCAACTGCTTTTCCCTACCGATTGCCGCCTGCACCCACTGGAATTGCTCGTAGTACACGAGCCGATCCACCTTGTAATCGGCGGTGAAGCCACCGTATATACCGCTGCGGTGCTCGCGGATTCGCGTCTCCAGATCGTTGGTGATTCCGATGTATAATATTTGTGACTTGCTGGCGAGGATGTAAACGTAATAGCGATGTTCCATCGAATCATGATCGGTGAAAACCGCAGAGAAGACAGTGATGCGGCTCACACGAGGAACAGCAGGTCCCTCCACTCACCCGCTGAAGCGGGCTCGGTCGGGATAACAAGATAAAATAAGTGGCCGGCATCGCTTAGTAAGTCTGTAATACAACATCTCGCGCTCGTCCTTCATCTATGGCAGGAGGAATCATGTCCAACAGCAATGTAGCGAACACTCGCGACGAAGATGCGGGCAAGGGCGCGGTGGAGCAGGGCCGACCCGGAGAGAAGACCAATACTTCGCTCGCTGGACAGATCGGACACCGCGATCAGGATGCGCTGCTAAAGTCCTCCGACAGCGACTTCCCCGAACCCGGGCAGAACGAAGAGCATACCGGCGAGCCGCAAGCGCGGAACCAGCTCAACCGCGATACCGAAATCGCTTGTCAGGACGAAAAACCTTCACGCCCGGCAAAATCACAACTAAAACACTCTGAAACCACCTAAGGGCTGGGCAAGTTGCGGAGCGTGTTAACGGCGAACTGAAATCCCTGCGGAGCGACCTTCACCACGCCCTGATAGGGTTGATCAATGTCCGCGATGGCCACCAACACCAATGCGATCAAGAAGCTGAGCACCAGCACCTGCAACAGGTGAAAGCGGAAATTCGGGACTCCGAAGAAACAGGACGACGCAACCGTGATGATGCCTCCTGCAACCAGGACAGTCCAGAGAATTCCTGGCAGGCCTTCGCGACACTGCATGGCCCGAATACGACGGTATTGGGTCAATCCTCGTAGCTCTTCCATGAGTTGGTAGGCGGCGATGGCGTCGGGTCGCGCATGTGCCTGACTCTCTCCCGCCAGCTTCCAGAGCTGGTTGACGATCTGCCCGCCTTCCGGCGGTATCTGTTCCTTCTCCATCGCGGGCCACTCCCGTTGCACAGCATTGTCGGCGTAGCGCACGCACAGCTCCTGGATGGGCTTGGCGTTCGGGTCGTCCAGTTGGCTGGCAATGCGGAAGACGTTCACCAGCGCATTGGCTTCCTGCTCTTCGTTGGCCTGGGCCTGTGCAAACATCGCCCAGACACCGGCCAGCGTGAAGGCAAGAATTACGGCATAGGTGGTGCCGATGACGGCAACAATGGCGCCCGTAAAGTCGTTCGACTCTTGGCGAGAGGGCGCGGTTGAGGTGCGGCTGACCAAGAAAAGAAAGGCCATTGCCCCACCGGCACAGCCGATGATGACGAGAATGTTGGCTAGCACGATGACTCTCTCGCGGCTAGAGCGGTTTAGTTATTTGTGTAGTCTAGGTGCCGCCGGCTGAAGCCGGCTCGGAGGTGAAGGATCAGCGGGAACGCGGCGCTGAAGCGCCGCTCTACCCGTGCTCGCTCGACTACAGTAATTCTTAAACTGCTC
>DATCCF010000078.1:0-5751 GCA_036511435.1 Terriglobales bacterium
GCGCCTGTTCCGCCGGCTCAAAGGCTTTCGTCGCATCTTCTCGCGCTTCGACAAACTCGACCTGGTCTTTCTCGGCTTCCTCCACTTTGCTCTTATCGTCGAAGCGCTCAGGTATCTAAGTAGTGTTAACACGCCCTAGACCGCATTCCGGCATGTAGCCTATTAGTGCCATACATCTACAATGCTAAAGTGTTAGACTAGGCGTCGCGTAGAATGCCATTTGCTGGCGCTCTGGAGCCCCTAGCGCGACGATTCTGGTTTGGGGACGAGGAAAAAACTACGTCCGGCTGCCCTGACGCGCTCTCAAGTCAAATCGGCGTTCCAGTTTGGAACTCGCCATGAGTCGGCAGCCCCTGCTATTTCCGTGGCAAAATCGAAGAAGCCACCGGCGTGCAGCCTCGTGCCCGACGCCTCCTAAAAGTCCGGCTTCGCCGTTTCGTTAGTTCTTCTGTGTTGACAAGATCTCCATGGGTAGCTTGAGCCGCTTTGCTTCTTTCTGGATTCTCGCAAGCGCCGGACAATTGTCGCCTCTCAGGAGTTGCAGCAGGAGATATCCCCGTCACTGGTGATGGCTAATGCTGACCTTTGCTTTTTGAACCTCCAAGTATGCAGCAACCCTAGGATGGCCTGGTGCAACCGTCATGGTTCGCTCATATGAGCGATAGTCGGGCTTGGAAACACTGATCGTGTGTTCGCCGGTGGCAATTGCGACCGAAGAAGGTGTGCTCCCGACATAGTTGCCATCGATCGTAATGTCCGCGCCTGTTGGGACAGAGGTGAACTCGACCACGACGGACGGATCTTCTTCAGCGACCGTTTGATTTGAAGTCTCGCGAACCGCAGCCCGCCGAATGGGCAGACCATTCGCGGTGAACATGAGTGCGGGCTCAGCAGGCGGCCTCGTGAACTTTGGGATGTCCAACGGCACATCACCATTGATGTACGCAGTGATCTCCATTCCTTCCGGGATTGTGGTGTCTTCGCCGTGCATGAACAGGAAGAACACCGCCGGCGGGAACACTATGCTGGTTGCGACTGCCCCTGCCATGGCGACAACATTGCCACTGCCCTTGGTATTTCTCACCGCCCTGAGAGCTACCCTTTCCCCGTCCACCAAGCGAACTGAATCGATGTTGATGTCCATCTTGCCGCCACGCCCCAGGCTCCGGCTGGACTGCGCTTCGGACACAGTGCCCCAAGCCAAGGCGCCCTTGGCTATGACTGTGACCTCCCCAACCTTCACATTGTCCAAAACCTCGAATTCGATGGTCTGGCCAACGATGACGCTGTAAGACGAAAGCGTCTCGCTCAGCCGAAGCCGGACCGGAGTTCCACTCTGGAGTGTAGGGATTGTCGGAGCAGGCTGGGTTTGCAGATTTTGGCCTTGAAGCGTGGGTCCCAGGGATAACAAGAGCGTCAACACGAACGGAGTTGCGCGTTTCATTCTTCCCTTTCGGGCTCGGCGCCATTGGCGGGGTCAGGCGCGCCGGGAGTGGAAGGGTTAGGATATGCGCTGGGTACTGGCCGTTATTCTATGATCTTGTGGGTGCTTCCAGAATCCTCACCTGAATCGCACGGGCGCCCACTTTGCTAGCGATGCTTCTGTTACTCTTCCGAGGTCAATTTTTTCTTGGAATGGAGTCCCTTCGCCCGATGCCATATCGATACGTGCGCGTTTTCTTTGCTGTCTTCCTCGGTTCCACTCTCAGCCTTTTCGTGGTCGCTGCCGACAAATCCAAATCCGCCTCCGCAAATGCGAGCCAGCCATCCTATGACCTGCCTCAACCGCAGCGTGAGATGCTCGATTACGGCATGTACCAGCGAATTCGGGATGAAGGCCTCGGCCACTCCCATGTGATGGAGTATGCCTCCGCGCTGGACGACGACATCGGACCACGCTTGACCGGCTCGGCCAACCTGAAACACGCCAATGAGTGGACGCGCGATCAGTTCACCGCGATGGGCTGCAGCAATGCGCACCTCGAGGACTGGGGCGAGTTCGGTATGGGATGGCAGCAGCTCAACACGTGGGTCCGCATGACGGCGCCCGACACTGCGGTGTTCATCGCCCAGGCGGCTCCGTGGTCACCGGCAACGAATGGCGCGATCAATGCTCCGGCGATCTGGATTGACGTCAAGGACGCCAAGGACCTCGATAAATACAAGGGCAAACTGGCCGGAAAAATCGTGCTGTATGGCGCGATGCGAGATGTTCCTCCCGTCGGCAAACCGCTCTTCGTGCGACTAGATGACGCGGAGTTGAAAAAGCTTACCGACTATCCGCTCAAGCCGCGCGGCCGGGACTTCATCGAGCAGTACATGAAGCGGCTGGAGTTACGCCAGAAGGTGGCAAAGTTCCTGGCAGATGAACACGTTCTCGCGGTCGTCACCCCAAGCCGCGACGGCCGTGATGGTGGCGGCTCCGGCGGCACCATCTTCGACGATAGCAGCGCCGGTTTCGGCTGGGAGGTGTACAAACGCGAGAGCGCGAACCCGCTACCGGTTGTAGTGATGGCCATTGAAAATTATGGACGCGTATATCGCCTGCTCAAGGCGCATGTTCCGGTCACGATGGAGATGAACGTCGACACGAAGTTTGCCGGCGATCAGGAGCACGGGTATGACACCATCGCCGAAATCCCCGGCACCGATCCCAAGCTGAAGGACGAAGTGGTGATGGTTGGCGGGCATCTCGATTCGTGGGCGTCTGGCACCGGCGCCACTGACAATGGCGCAGGCACGGTTGTCGCCATGGAAGCGATGCGCATCCTCAACACGCTCCAGGTGAAGCCGCGTCGCACCATCCGCGTGGCGCTGTGGACTGGCGAGGAAGAAGGCGAGTTCGGTTCCTACGGATACGTCAAGCAGCATTTCGGCAGCGTGCCGCTCTCCACCGCTCCCGACCAACTCAAGCTGCCGGAGTGGATACGCAAACCCGCTGGCCCGGTGCAGCTTAAGCCCGACCAGTCGAAGGTCTCCGGCTACTTCAACGTGGACAACGGCACTGGGAAGATCCGTGGCGTTTACTTGCAGGAAAATGCGGCGATGGCGCCGATCTTTGCGCAGTGGATTGAGCCCCTCAAGGACCTTGGCGTCACTACACTGACGATGCGCAACACCGGAGGCACCGACCACGAAGCCTTCGATGCGGTCGGCATTCCGGGATTCCAGTTCATTCAAGACCCACTCGATTACGGTTCGCGCACCCACCACTCGAACATGGACACCTACGAACGCCTGCAACCGGAGGACCTTGCCCAGGCTGCGGTGGTGGAAGCCATTTTTGTGTACAACACCGCCATGCGCGACCAGATGCTGCCGCGCAAGCCATTGCCGCATCCTGAACTGGAAGAGCAGCGTAGGGCGCCACTGACCAACATGATGCCCGGAGCCGAAGCCGCGGAGAAGGACGCAAAAGAAAAAGCGGACCAAACGCCGCCCGAAGAATAGACAATAGGTTGACGATAGTTCATGTATCTGGGGCGGTTCGAGCATCTCACGCTTTGAAGGGGCACGGCTTTCAGCCGTGCCGTAACCTGCTGTCATTTATGGGGCTTTAGCCACTGAGGGACTTCGGTGTTGAGGCCCGCCGCGGCGGGCGACTTCCCTCAGGGGCTGAAGCCCAACTCTCTACACTCACAACGGCATGGCTGAAGCCATGCCCCTTCAAAACTATCGAAACGAATGAATAATCCAGCCAAAGCACCGCTCTACGCCTACTCGCAGGATACAGTTACTTTGGAATCGCTCTAATTCTTGCGGCGCGTACCCGCGAGTTTGCGGAGACGCTAGGGTAATGTGAGAATACGTGCATGAAGAAATCATTTACCACGGTTATTACGATGGTGGCGCTCGCGACGATGCTTCATGCTAATGCATGGGGTCAACAGACTACGCCAGCTAATACTCCACAGACTCCCACGGCAAAGACTCAATACGCTGCTGCGGCGCAGACTGGGCAAACACCTGCGGCAAAAAGCCCAGACGTTCTGGAGCTCAAGACACAGAAAGACAAAATTAGCTATGCGCTCGGGATGAATTTCGGGGCGAACCTGAGCAGGCAGTTCGTGGATGTTGACCCGACGATCCTGCTGCAGGGTTTAAAGGACGGGCTTGCTGGTAGCAAGACCCTCCTGACAGAAGAGGAAGCTCGGGCCCTGCTTACGCAATTGCAGGAAGATTTGCGCAAGAAGCAGGCGGAGAAGGCGCAACACATGGGAGGGACGAACAAGACGGAAGGCGAAGCATTTCTGGCCGCTAACAAGACTAAGGAAGGTGTAGTCACGCTAGCGAGCGGTCTGCAATACAAAATCTTGAAACAAGGTGCAGGACCGAAGCCTTCAGCCAGTGACTCTGTCGTCTGTAATTATCGAGGCACGCTCATCGACGGCAAGGAATTTGACAGTTCCTACAAGCGCGGCGAACCGGCGACATTCCCCGTAGGTGGAGTCATCAAAGGCTGGACCGAGGCCTTGCAGTTGATGCCAGTGGGATCGAAGTGGCAACTCTTTGTTCCAGCCCAACTTGCCTATGGCGAGCGCGGCGCGGGCGCCGACATTGGCCCCAACGCCACCCTCATTTTTGAGGTCGAACTGCTTTCAATACAGGGCAAGGCCCAGTGACACAAACTCATGGCAATTTGTCCGAACGGAGTTATACTTGGCAGCACTGACCTCGGCATCCAGCCAGGAGGTGCTCGGATAATGCGTTTCCGTGTGCTGATCTTGACGGTCTTGGTTATGGCCTGTGTCGTCCGGCTGCAGGCCAGTCCGCAACCGAACGATCCGCGCATCATACTCAACGGCACCCATGATCCCCTTGGCCCGTTTACGTTAATAATGGGGCTCGATTTCACCTTCATGGCCGATGCTTCTGGCGGCGGCATGTTGAGTTTCACCAATGACAGTGGCGAGGACTGGACCTCCCTCGAAATCGAAGCGCCTGCGCCTCTGCCAACGGATGTGATTACCTGTGGAGGTACTTCCTTCGCCACCTGCGTAGTGCTGCTTCAGTCCAGCGATTTTGCCATCATCGATTTTTCGGGTGGCCCCGGAATCCTGAATGGGGAGAACTTTACAATCGATCTCGGACCCTCCGGTTGGCCACCGAATGGGCAATTCCGAGCCTTTGCAAATGTTCCCGAGCCCAGTACGTTGGCGCTTTTCATAATCGGCTTGGGGCCACTGTTGGCGCGCCGCTTTATCGCTTTGGGATGAGGGACCGCTAGGGCAGTTTCACCTTTGGTGTATAGGGTGGAGCAGCGTTTCATTCAGCGCTGCATTTGACGGTCGCTCGGGAAACCGGCTTCAGAGGCTCCGGAAAAACTCTGTGCCAACCCCATGGAGTGTACTTTTTGGTGGAAGCCCCCGCATTTATGCGGGGGAAGGAGCGCTTCAGCGCTCCGGGAAAAGTTCGGCTTGGATCACGCGCTTTAGCGCGGGGCATCGAGAAATCCCGGGGCTAAAGCCCATTTCAAAATCGACTCCTTTTCCGCTGGACTAAAGTCCAGCTCCCCCTGCTAAAGCAGGGGGCTTCCACCAAAAGCCTCCCACAGAGTTTTTCAACAGCCTGTTCAGCTGCCTGAGGTAAAGAAAACCCATGTACCTCACGCGCTAGAGCGGTTCCGGGGTAGCTGTATCCGATAATAAATACCCACAGTGGCGAAACCAAGCGGTGGCGTTGTGAGGCGTAACGGCGGCGATCGCTGTCGCCACGGCCTTCTCCAGCAGATCGACCGCCCGGGTTTTCGCG
>DATCCF010000079.1:0-3320 GCA_036511435.1 Terriglobales bacterium
CCGATGGCGGATGTCATTCCCCTAGGCGAACCGCGAAGCTTAGGGAGTTCGCAGACCTGCTTCGAGTCTGATGAAGGAAATTCACGGATGCATGCGTGTGCAAGGGAGCGCAGTTCGGAGACAGACTGCAAAGGGCCGAGCAGAGGCAGCGCGTAGCACGGTGGATTCGGGCTCTTTCAGGCGGCCCGTCGTTCGTAGCGGTGGTGCAGTCCACCGACCTTAGGCACTGCCACGACTGGCCTTAGTTGAAGGCTGTTGGATTGTGCGGTTCTCGGGTGCTTTGACAGTTACAATTTTGCCTACAGTTGCCTCGTTGATTCCCAAAATTCCCACACTCGACCCAACCTGATCCGGAGAGAAGCTCCTTGAATTTGCACGGTGGGTCACGCACTTAACGAACTGCAGAGGTTATTGCGGAGCACAACCAACCATCAAACTGCCAATAGACCAATAATATTAGTCGAGATGTTCGAGTTGGCGTTGGGCGTTCTGATCGTAACTGCTGACGCGGACGTATCCGATCCGTTGTCCCTTGCCTACCATAAAACTGCCTTTTCTGTCAGGAAAGGTCTAAGGGCGCATCGACAGTGTTTCTTTCGCGTTAGATTGGCGGAAGGCTGAACAAGGCGAGATTCGCCTTGACGTAGGCGATGTATTTCGCCAGCTCGGTGCCCGGGTTCTGGAAGCTCGTCACGATCTGTGCTTCGAGCAACTGTGCGCTCGCCGAGGTAAGTTCCGGAAACGGAAGATGCAGTGAGGAGCCCTTCGTGACCACCTCACGAAGCGCCGTCAGGAGGGCGTAAGTGACCTTGAAATCTTCCTGGAACCTCGCCAGATATGCCGCTTTAAGGTAGCCCAGCACTTCTCCAGCGCTCACAATGTCCCGAATCTTAATCATGCGAGCCGTGTCGCCGGCAATCTCGGCGTAAAAATACTCGATCCCGTACGACTGGCCCTCCTGGTAGCTCCCCTCTCCAGCGGCAGAGGCAGCGCCGGCAATGTGCCCGGTGTGCGAGAATTCGTGCAGCAGAAGAACCGCGAGCTGCTTGTCGTCCCAGCTCAGAGTGTCTGATCGTAGCGTAGTCGTCGTGAAACCAAGAGTGGTATCGGTCTCCGCCAAGCGGTCTTGCTTTCTCGCCTTCGCTTCTTCGTCCGCCGACATTTTCCTAATGCTATTGCGGAAGCTTGAATAGAACTCGAAGAACGAATAAGCAACCTCGTAGGTCTTGGACTCAAAGGCCAACTTTATTATCCCAGATCGGATCTTGGACAGAGCATCAGCTCCCAGCCCTGAGTTGTGTTTTCTGAAATCGCCGGCGGCATCACCAAATTGCTCTGTGTCATGCAATTTTGCGGCAGCCGGGTCCTCGACGCCGGCGTCGGCTGGGGCGCAGGCGATGGCGAGCTGGGATCTGGGCATCAGAGCGGGGTCGTGGTACGCCAGAACCGAGGCCGCCGCCCGCTCCGCCTCGCGCTCCTCTTTCGAAGTACTACGCCGGATTCCATCTTGCGCGCGAAGGCCGGCTTGTACGGCGTCGCGCTGCTGGATGGTGTGGCTGAGCTCGTGGGCAAGCAGCATCCGGCCGCCAATCGACCCCGGCTCATAGCGGCCTGCGCCGAAAACGATGTGTTGCCCGATCGCGTAGGCTGACGCTCCAACCAATTGCGCAGATCGTGCGGCCGCCTCGTCCGAGTGGATGCGGACGCGGGGAAAATCGAAGCCAAACCTGGGCTCGAAGAAAGCGCGTGTCGTGGCAGGCAGGGGTTGGCCGGGCGAACCCAAGACCTCGTGCGTCAATCCAGTTCTGGGCTCGTGCTGGTCGCCGGCGTTAGTCTTATGCGGAGTGGAAGCCGCCGGAAGTGATAGAGGTCCCGATGTTGCGCGTTTGCCAACAGGAGTGGTTGACTTCGGTTTTGCCTCTGTGGTCGTCCGAGCAAACATCGCGCACTTCGGTGACAGACTGACGAGAACGCCATTTTAGTTGATGCCCGCTGGCTTGTACAGTTGTACTCGAGAGGTTCCTCGTGATGGAAGTCGGCGGCCGCCGCATTCTCCACTATAATGTGACGGCTCACCCGACCGCAGCCTGGGCGCGGCAGCAGTTCCGGGAAGCCATTCCCAGTGACCGACGTTATCAGTTCTTGATCCATGATCGCAATTCAATTTTCTCAGCCAGGGCTGGATGAGGAGCTCAAGCGTTCGTTTGGCCTCAGGGCGTTGCGGACGCCGGTGTGTGCGCCAAAGGCGAACGCGTATTGCGAACGGCTGGTTGGAACAGTACGGCGAGAATGCTTGGATTTCATGATTCCGCCCAACGAGCGGCGCCTGCGTAGGACCCTGCGAACTTGGACAGCTCACTACGATAAGGGACGCCCACACTCCAGTTTAGGGCCAGGAATTCCCGAGAAAACCATGGATCGACCTCTGCCACAGCCAAAAACACACCGGCACAGATTGCCACGCGACAGCGAGATCGGAGCCAAGGACATCCTTGGCGGTTTACATCACGAATATTGGTTGGAACAACGATCGGCGTGACCGTCCGAGGTTTCTGCGGAGGACAACCGTTCAGAACGCGTATCTGACAGCAATGGTTCCCGTGTTGGCGTGGAAGTCGCGCGGCAGAATCGGTCCGGGATTACCGCGCTCGTTGTAGTCGTAATAGTTCCACATACCTTTCGCCTCCCATCCTTTCGCAAGAGCGAAGGCAAGTGAGGCGCTCGGCGTGTGATACAGCGAGGACAACGAACCCAGCGGCTGCAGCGGATTGGCCACGGTCACCACACCTGTCGTCGGCAGGAACAGGGGGTCACTGCCGGTGCTGTTCACCAGGTAATATCCGGCGGCAAACGCCGTACGCTTGGTGGGACGAAGGATGACGTTGAAGTAGACGGAATTCACCGTGTTCTGGTAGTGCCAGATTGCGAACGTATTCGATCCATTGCTGTCGGCAGAGCACGGGTCGGCCGGGAGTGACGGAGTGCCCAGGTTAACGCAAGTGTTGGTCGTCGACACAACGTTGTTGTAGTTATAGCCTAGGTCAAACGAGATGAGTTCGCGCGGCGTCATCGAAATGTCGAATCCCGCGTAACGATTGTGGTCGTGATGGTTCGCCGTTAAGGTGCCATCCACGTCGGGTCCGGTGTTCTGGCTTTGAATCCAATTCAGAGTGCCCGAAACCACCAGCCATTTTTTCGGCGTGTAGCGGCCGCGCAATTTGTAGTGCTGCAAGTTGCGCGGCTCGATGCGGGTAAACAGGAAACTGCCCGCACCGCTCGCCGCCATGATTTCGACGTCGCCATTGAGGCGCAAGGAATCC
>DATCCF010000080.1:0-5707 GCA_036511435.1 Terriglobales bacterium
CAGGTTCAAGTTGCGGGCGCTCAGCGGAGCAGGAGTTGGCGGCGCTGTGGGACCGGAAGAGCCGCTGCATCCTGCCAGCAGCGTCAGGGCAATGACCAAGCACAGCGGCCATACAACGGTAATTTTATACAACTGCGCGAACTCCTTTGTCGTCGGAAGGGCCCGATAACGACAACCGCGGACCTTCGAACTGAAAGTCTAGATTCTTGGACCGCTAAGATTTCTTTCTCTTGCGTTCCGCCCAGCGCTTCTTCATGGCCTCCGACAAGCGCCGTCTACCCTCGGGAGTTATTCCACCGCGACGCCTACCCGTCGCTCGTCGGCGCTTCACACCCTTTTTCGGGCCACGCTTTGAGGGCGATTCGAGGAGTGCTTCAATTGCCCTTATGATCCGATCTTTTTCCGCCGTGAGATCCGACAAGATTTCCTGAAGGTCCAAGGAGTGCTCCTTTTTCGTTTAGGCCGTTGAGCGCGTCAATTGTCCGGGGCTTGCGTGATTCGCGAGGTAGGTCGCGGGATAGATAATGTCAGGGGCGGTCCGGGTTCGCAACAGTCCTTATGAAAATTTCTCCTCTCTAGCACACCTGTCCGCGCCGGCTTTCCCAGCCAATTGGGCGACATTGGCTACGGTTCGCAGGTACTGCGGGCGGTATTCCTTTGGTTTTCTACCTAACACTAGGATCGGAATAGTAAGGACCACTCCCCGTTCGCGACTGGACTGTGCGCGGCCACAGAGCAATGTGTCTGTCCTGTGACTGCTCATAATTCTGCGAGCCGTGTAAACGTTGGAGTTTTTTCGCTTGTCGCCTTAGCGTGGCCCGCATGGTCACGATCCTGTGCTCAATCGTTTCTGAGGTCTCCTTCCGGTTTCGGAGTCGGACCTCCTTGGAACTGGAGGTGCTCGCCCTCAGGCATCAGTTGGCGGTTCTCCACCGGCAGCGGCCTAGCCGACCGCAGCTTCGTCCAGGTGATCGCTTGCTGTGGGTTTGGCTCTACCGGGTTTGGCCACGCTGCCTGAAGCTGATGGTCCTGGTCAAGCCCGCAACCGTGGTCCAGTGGCATCGGCAGGGCTTCCGCAGATATTGGCGCTGGCGCTCCAGAGCGTACAACCTGGGCAACCTGTGGCGGCGGCTGGTGCTGCCGGCACGCAAGGCGCGCCGCTCGATGGAGCGGTTTGCGAAAGAGGTGATGCCGCGCTTGCGTTGATGCAAGCGGGATATGGGTAATCCTCTCGCGCAGCCGGCGCCTCGCCGGCGAGTTGTATCGAAACGGCACTGCCCCGACAGCATGGGCCGTCGTCCTCTTCATCATTGACTTCCTCAACTCTGCGTATGGCGGCTATGCCGGGGGACGCGTTCCTTTCCGGGCTTGCGCCGATCAAGTTTGGGCGTACCAAGCCGTAGAACTACAAATTTCCCGATGCGTCCTGGCTCGCTTGCTTCGGCCATCGCCACAGCGTCAGCCTAGTTAGCGTCGATGGGTACGCATTTTGAGATCGAGAAGAGGTATACAGAAGAGGTATACAGATGAAGAACAGAACTGGTTATTTTGCGCGCTGGGCCTTGGCGGCGATCCAGGCTTATAAAGAAAGGAGAGGATCGATACTCGAATTACGATCGTTGCGGGGAAGAAGATGTGTGAGGCTCCTGCTTGTTCTGGCTGCGGTCGGCTTCGCGGCTCCAAGCCGGGCAGAGGAAGTCTCGATGCCGGAGCAGTTTATCGCGGCTGACGTGCAACACGATGTTTCACCGCCATTGCGCACGCTGAGCGCGATGGCGGTCAGCGGTCAAGCCATCCCCAGGATTATGCCGTTACACCGCCTTCCACTTCCGCCGGGTGGGCTTCAATCCGATGGAGCATTGCAGTCCAACGCCAGCATTCCATTGGCTGCTTCTATCGGAATGAATTTCGACGGCCTCGGGGTGAACACCCCCGGTTTCACGCCGATTTGGACACCTCCAGATACCACCGGTGCGGCTGGATTGACTCAGTACGTCCAATGGGTGAACACCTCGTTTACCGTGTTTGACAAGAGCAGCGGGCAGATGCTGCTGAGCCCGCTCACTGGGAACGCGATCTGGTTCGGATTCGGCGGGGGCTGTGCAGGTAGAAACGACGGCGACCCGATCGTGAATTACGACAAGCAGGCAAAACGCTGGGTGCTGAGCCAGTTCACCAGCGCATCACCGTACCTCGAGTGCGTCGCGGTCTCCGCCACTGACGATGCCACCGGGGTGTACTACCGGTACGCGTTCGCGATGGGCCCGAATTTCGCCGATTACCCGCATATGGGTGTATGGCCCGACGGCTACTATTTCTCGTTCAACATGTTCAGCGGGAAACCCCTGGTTCTGGTTGGGGGAAGGGCATGTGCCTTCGACCGCAACGCGATGCTCAACAATTCCACGGCGACGGCGCAATGCTTCGATGTCCCGGCGCTGTTTGGAAGCGTGCCATCGGATTGGGACGGCGCCTCCGCACCTCCTCTCGGGTCGCCCAACTATTTCGTGACGTATGGCAGCAATTTGCTGAATATCTGGTCATTGCACGCGGACTTCACCAATCCTGCCAATGCGAATCTCAATGGCCCAATCGCCCTTCCGGTGCAGTCCTTCACTCCTGCGTGCAAGGAGGTTGAACCGGGACCGATTTTGTATCCCAAGAAAGGCAACCCTGAGGACGCGCCGGGATGCGTTCCGCAGGCTGGCGTTGCGATGAAACTGGACGAGCTCTCGGATCGGATGATGTATCGGGCCGCCTATCGGAACTTTGGAGATCACGAGGCTCTGGTGGCGACGCACACAGTGGCCCGCGTAATCGAGAAGAAGAAGAAGGCGATCGGCGCGGCGCTGCGATGGTATGAGATCCGGGGACTGTCAACCACTCCGAACATCTATCAACAAGGTACCTACGCGCCCGACGCGCGCTGGCGCTGGATGGGCAGCATCGGGATGGACTTTGCCGGTGATATTGGAATCGGTTATAGCCTCTCGGCACCGGGAATCCATCCGCACATCGCATACACCGGCCGCACACCCGGCGATTTGGCTGGAACGATGGAATCCGAGGGCATCATCATGGCCGGCAAAGGCTCGCAGCGCGGCATGGAACGATGGGGCGATTACAGCGCGCTGTCGATCGATCCCAGTGACGACTGCACCTTCTGGTACACGACTGAATACATCCCGAAAACCGGAGACGCGCCGAACTGGCAGACCCGAATCGCTTCGTTCAAGTTCCCAAGCTGTACCGGAGCTGGCTCGTATTGACCAGTTGGCGACGGCGGGCGGCGCGCTTTGCGCGTTGGCGACGGCCAGGACTTGGTAGCGGTGGCGGTCGAGCGCGAGCAGCCTTAGCTGCTCGCTCGGCTGCCCGGGTTGCGGGTGGCGGATGACCACAAAGCGATAGCGCGCGGCCAGCGGTGGGCGGGCCGAATGATTAGCGACTGGATCTATAACAACCCGACGTGGCTGTGGGGGACGATTCTGGTCGCGCTCGTCACAGGTGGAGCGTGTGTCGGCCTCGCGATCTTTCACCGCGTGGTCCACGTGGAGTTTCGCCGGGCGCACAATGAGTTGGCCGGGTTCATAGTCGGTCCTATCAGCGTCACCTACGCGGTGCTGCTCGCTTTCATCGCGGTCGCGACCTGGGAATCCTTCAGCCACGCGGAGCAGATCGTCGATCTCGAGGCGGATTACGTCGGCAGCATCTATCGGGACACTCAGGGCCTGCCACCCGATATGGGCGCAGGCATTCGCAACGATGCGCGGCAGTACATCAGGACCGTGATTGACGACGAATGGCCGCTGCAGCAGGCCGGAAAGACGCCAAACCAGGCGTGGGAACCGCTGCGCAGGCTGCATAGCGCCATCGTCACGCTGCAGCCGGTCAATCTGGGTGAAGCAGTGATTCAGGCCGAACTGCTCAGGACATTAAACGACATCTACCGCGCCCGGGCCAGCCGGCTCTCGGCGGTGCAAGGGCACGTTCCGGAGGTGATCTGGTGGATCATCTTTTTCGGCGGCGCGGTCGTGATTGGGTTTACCTACCTGTTTGGCTTCGATGACTTCCGCATGCATCTAGTGATGACCGCGGCCGTCGCGATCTCGCTCGCGCTGGTGGTGGTGCTGATCGTTGCCCTCGACTGGCCGTTTCGCGGCGAGGTCAGCGTCTCTCCCGGCGCCTTCGTCAAGACCCGGCAATCGTGGACCGACTTGTCGTTCGGGAAGACCAAATAGCAGAGAGCCCGCCCGCGGGTGAATTGGCTGACCAATGCGCATACCGCCGTTGGTCCGCGCGCTCGCGGAAGGTCTTGCGGATGATCAATAAGCTCCAGCTGATCAGAAACATCGGACTTTTTGAATCGGTGAGCGTTGGTGCGAATATCCCGCTCGCACCCCTTACTTTAGTCTACGCCGAGAACGGCAGAGGCAAGACCACCCTAGCAGCGATTCTGCGTTCCCTAGCGACGGGCGATCCGGTCCCGATCGGGGAGCGGCGTCGGCTCGCGGCGCTGCAGCCTCCGCATGTTGTTCTTGATTGCGACGGTGGCCCTCCGGCCGCGATGTTCCAGAACAACGCATGGAACCGCACCGTTCCGAACATGACGGTCTTCGACGACGTATTCGTCGACCAGAACGTTTACTCGGGCCTCGCCGTTTTGCCGGGACACCGGCAGAACCTCCACGAGTTAATCCTTGGCGCGCAGGCGGTGGTGCTGAACCAGCAGTTACAAGAAATTATCGGGCGCATCGAAGTCCACAATAGTGAATTGAGAAACAAGGCGGCTGCGATACCAGCAGCGGAGTGCGGCACGCTCTCAGTGGACGATTTCTGCGCGCTCCCGCCACGCACCGACATCGAAGCGGCCCTTCAAGTTTCAGAGCGCAACTTAGCTGCGGCTCGTGAGCAAGATCCCGTGCGGAACACCTCGTTGTTCGAAACGCTGAGCCTGCCCGCTTTCGACGTCACGGGCATCGACAGGATTCTCCGGGAAGATCTACCGTCGCTCGATGCCGTTGCCGCGGCTCGGGTGCAAGCCCACTTGGCAACGTTGGGTGCAGGCGCTGAAACATGGATAGCCGAAGGCATGCGGCGCATACCGCCGCCCGCCCCAAACACCGCGACGACGAGTTGCCCATTCTGTGCTCAGGACCTCGCTGGGTCCCTCGTCATTAGTCACTACCGGGCGTTTTTCAGCGCCGCCTACACCGACCTGAAGCGGAGGGCTGCTGAGTCCCTTGCGCAGATCAATCGGACGCACGGGGGCGACTTGGCGGCAGCATTCGAGCGCGCGGTCAGAGTGGCTGTGGAGCGACGGCATTTCTGGTCGCAGTTCTCTGCTGTCTGGACACGAACCCGAACAATAAAAGTGTACTTCCCTCTGGCGTAGAGGAAGTACATGAGGCGCTCGATCTGCTCGGCGGCAAGACGCCTAGCAGGGTGTTGAAAAATACAAACTGACGGATTTGGCTACGTACTAACTGATCTCCAATGATCTCAAGACGCTCCTACGCTTCGCGCCCGGAGACGAATTTTCCAAATTCACCCTTTAATCAACACCCTGCTAGAGAGGCCGTGCAATGCGAGGCCGATCGCGACCAGCTCACGGCACTGCTCAAAGGTCGTGAGAACGCCGAGCGTCGTTACGCACTGGAGGCGGAGTTCCCGCCCTATGATCTGCAATGGGTGGGGGAAGAACTCGGGC
>DATCCF010000081.1:0-5333 GCA_036511435.1 Terriglobales bacterium
TACCGAAACTACGGCGTAGCGCGGCTTCACGGCTGCCAGGAATTCGGGCGAACTGGAAGTCGCGCTGCCGTGATGTCCCACCTTGAGTAAATCGGATTGCGGAGCTTCGTCCACCAGGAACTTCTCGATCCGCTTATGCGAATCGCCCACCAGCAACACTGAATTCCCGCCATACTGCAGGCGCAGAACCAACGACTCGTCATCCTGTGGCGGATCGCGCGGCTGCCATCCCGGCTGAGGATTGAGCACGCGCACGTGGACGCTCCCGAAGTCCAACGATTCCCCGGCAACATACGACTTCAGATCCATATGATTTGAGCGCGCCGCCTGTTCCACGTCGAGAAATCCGCGGCTCGGGGATTCAACTCCATACCAGAGTTCATGCGGCTGAAAGTTCGCAATCACGCTGCGCATGCCGCCGATGTGGTCGGCGTGGGCATGCGAAATGGCAACCGCGTCAAGCCGGCGAATGCCGCGTGACCAGAGATACGGCGACACTACCTCCTCGCCAACATCAAAATCAGATCGTGCGTTGCCGGGGGTGCCACCAGCGTCCACCAGCAGGGTCTTACCCTCGGGAGTGATCAGCAGCAGCGAATCACCCTGACCTACATCAATGGCCGTGACCTCGAAAACTCCGGGCTGCCATTGCGGCTTGGGGGGGAACGCCACAATCCAAACCGCCGCAGCCAGCAATCCCGCCAGCCCAACAGCGACCCAAGTCATCCGTCGGCGGGCCAGCAGCAGGGCCAGCCCGAACGCGGCCGCAGCGGCACAGCACACCAGTAGCGCCGGGTTAGGCACGCGAACCTCGGAGACGCGCAGATGGCCGATCACACGAATGGTGCCAGTCAGCGAGTCCAACGCATACCGGGTGATAAGTGCGGGTAGCCATGCCAGCCAATGAGCCATGTAGGAAGCGGCAACCGCGACTACGGCGGCGGGTAACAGAATCCCCGCAATCGGGATCACCAGCGCGTTGGCGGGCAACGCCATGGTAGTGGCGCGGTGGAAGTACCATGCCATTGGCAGCGCGAGCGCGATCTGGATAACGGTAGACGTGAACAGCAGTTCAGCCGCGCCAATGGTAAACCGAGTGAAGCCGACAACTATGAAGTTCGCTATCCAGCGGTTACAGATGTTCTCGATCTGATCGCGAATCAGGCGCACGTCGAAACGAAATTGTGCAGCTCGCGTCGGAAGCGCGAAATCGAAGGCGGGCGAGTCGAGGTTGCTGAGCGCCTTTCGAAATGGGTACACAGTTTGCCGTAATACTGGCACCGCAATACCGGCAACCGCGATCACGGAAAGAAACGTGAGCTGGAAGCTGGCCTCGAACAAGGTTCGCGGATTCACCAGTAGAATACCCAACGCCGCTATACCGAGTCCGTTAAGCGCGGCACGGTCGCGAAACAGCAGACGCGTGACCAGGTAAATCCCGAGCGTGATGGTGGCGCGTACGATGGGTGAGCCAAGATCGGCGAGGAAGGCATATCCCCACGACAGCAGGATGGTAAGGATGGTGGCCCACGTCTCGCCAAAGGGCAGCTTGCGCAACGCCCAGAAAACCGCGAAGGCGAGAATGCCCACGTTGATGCCGGATACGACCAGGATGTGATAGGTGCCAGTGCGCTGGAATTCCGTCTTGATGTCGCGCCCGAAGAAGGCCCGCCCTCCGATGAGCATGGCCTGCATCAGGGCGCCACGTTCGCCGGGCCAGAGCTGCATGATGTGAGCTAGGACACTGCGACGCGCAGCGCTCCTCCACAACCCGATGCGGCTGCCCACGAAACCCGGCAGCATCTCCACGCTGCTGGCGTGGGAAGAACCGGTCAGGCGAATGCCTTGCGAGGCCAGATAGCCGGCCATGTCCATCGCACCCGGATTGCGATAGTTGCGCGGCATCCGCAGCTTCGCGATGAAATGCAGACGCTGACCGTAGGTGTACACACGAAGCGGTGAGCCGGTCCCTTCATCGCGAGCTTCGTCTTCCTCCGTCTGTTTGGTGTAGATCGTAAGGCGAATGCCGACGGCTGCTTTGAGGACGCGGTCGCCAAGCTGAAGCTGCTCGGCGTCGACATCCACCGACTCTTGCTTACCGCCATAGGGGCTGTCGCGCACCAATCCTTCGCGGATGACATAGGCGGTGACATCGACCTGATCGTCGCCAGTGGCAAAGGGCTGGAGATTTTCGGCGATCGTCGGCGCGGCAGCATCGCGGGCTTGAAGATAAAATCCGCCGAGCGGAATCAACGCTAGAAGGGCCAACCCGAAAGCGATCTGCGGTGAGCGGCGGTAGAAGAATGCAGCGCCTACAAGCGCAACCAGACACGCCATCAACCAGGATTGGGGTGAACGCCAGAGATAGTTGGCGGCGATTACTCCTACGGAAAAAGCAAGGGCTGCAAGGAAGACCGGCTCCTTGCCGCCGCAGTAGAGCGCGGGTCGCGCGGGCGCGGATGCCGGCACGGTGATCGTCGAAGAGGAGGTTGTCGCCACTGAACGTCCAGTCGCGCTACCTCAGCTACCTGGGTGATTACAGCCGGCCCAGGTCCTCCGCGCCAAAAGCAGGGGCCCAGGGCCATACTTCGTATTGCGCGACCCCAAACCGGGTGTACGGATCGTTGTCGCGGATACTGTCCAGCGTCGCCTGAGCTTCGTTATCGGGGACCCGCAGCAGCATGGCGCCGCCGCAGCGCGGCACCAGCGGCCCGGAAGCGATCAGGAGTTTCTCCAGCTTCAGGCCCTGGCAATAGGCGCGGTGAGCGTCAACGTGCTGCAAAACTTCTTCCAGCGGCTTGCGATAACGAAGAATGGCGAGCGCGTACATTGGTCCTCCGGGCGAGTTGTCGAGGGTCAACGTACCAGATGCAGAACGGTTTCCATGTGAAAGGTCTGCGGGAACATATCTACAAGGTGCGCCTGCTCGACCCGAAAGCCTGATTCTAACAGCAGGCGAAGGTCGCGAGAGAGGGTTGCCGGATCGCATGAGACGTACGTCACATGGGAGACGGACATGCGACCCAGAGCGGCGGCAGTTTTTTCGCCCAGCCCGGCCCGCGGGGGATCGACGACGACGAGGTCGGGCGCCAGCTTGGGGCCGCGCTCGGCGAGGAAGCGCTCGGCGGCCGCACGAATGCATTTCGCGTTGCCGGGAACGTTGAGGCGCAGGTCGGCGAACGAATGTGGCGACGATTCCACCGCCAGCACCTGGTCGAACTTACGAGCGAGCGGCAGCGTAAACAGGCCGACACCGGCGTAGAGATCGAGTGCAGCGCGTCCGCCTCCGTTGGCGGTTGCCACCTGCGCCAGCGTGTCGACCAGGTAGCGATTAGTCTGGAAGAACGATCCCCCGCTGACCCAGTACCGCTGTCCCACAGCGTGGTACATAAGCGAATCGCCGCCGATGGCCTGCCCCGTTTCAAGATGAGTTGAGGTAAGCGGCGCATGGTGGCGGCTCTCGTCTTCTATGAACGAGGCCAGGAAAACCACAACTCCCGCCACCGGTGGCAACGCGCTGTGCAGTGCTGCGGCCAGCGGCTGCAATTCCTGCACATTGCTGCCGGGGCAGACGTAAGCTTCTACAAGAAGCTGCGTGTCATCGTGGTTGGCGAAGAATTGCAACCCGTGCAGAGATTCCGGTACAGCTTTCTCGCGACCGAGAGACCACACCGCGGCAATCGCCTGATTGATCAGCGGCGAGCTGATGGGACACGACTCCACCGGGAGCACATCATGGGAGTTGTAACGATAATAGCCCAGCGCAAACTCAGGCGTGTGCCGCACGTGCATACGGGTGCGGTTGCGATAGTTCCACGGCGGCGAAGGATGAAGCTGAATGTCGTGCTGGAGCTCAAGCTTTGCGGTGCGGCGCAACGATTCGCGCAGAATTTCGGCTTTGTGCCGCAACTGCGCTTCGTAGTTCATGTGCTGATAGTGGCATCCGCCGCAATCTCCGAAATAGGGACAGGCTGGGGCAGTCCTATCGGGAGAAGGTGTCAGCACCTTGTCGAGTTTGGCGCGAGCGAAGCCGGAGCGGCTCTCGGTTACGGACACTTCGACCCGCTCGCCGGGCAACACAAATGGCACAAAGACGGTCTTGCCGCGACCCTGTTCGTCGGCCGGCATGCGCGCCAGACCGTCGCCACCGTAAACCAGTTTTTCGATTTCTATTTGCAAAGGCGGGACCTCAATCCCAGAAAAACAACACATCGAACCGCGGATCAACGCGGATTTTCGCGGATGATCTCTTGTCTCCTTGAAAGGGTACCGCTTCAACTGTGCCGTGGAGATCGAAAGAACAGCCGGGCTTGAACCCCCGAGGGAGATCGTTTTCGTTGATTTGCTGCATCAACCGGGGCTGCCCTCAGCCGGGGCAAAACGGAAGTCCCTCAGCGGCTAAAGCCAAATACCAAGCAATACTGTACGGCACGTCTGAAGACGTGCCCCTTCAAATCTAAGCCAGTCGGAATACATCTAAAGACAGCCCTAATCAAGGCGACCTTATTGTGTCTCGCTCCGAAATTCATCGGAACAGATTCCGAGTATTGGCAAATCCGTGGCCCCGAAAACCTTCTACGCCTACATGTAGAACAGGCTCAAGCGGGGAACCTGGTACTGCTCCAATACTCGCTTGTGGACATACTGTTTGTGAAGCTGCTCGATCTGCGGCGCGCTCATCTTGCGGCGATAGGGCGCTAAGTCGCGGTCGGCCTCGGTGCGTACCGCGAGCAAAACATCATCAGGCGTCGCTGCCAGCAGCGCAGCAAAGATCTTTTCTTCCGCCACGGTCAGCCGTCGCTCCAGGTCTTCCATGGACAGCAACCGGTCTTGCGACAACGAAGCCGCCAGAGTACGCAAGGTCGTGGCGGTCTCTTGTGCGAGCGTTTGTGCCGTCGCCGGCAATTGCACTTCATCGAGTTGCCCGGAGTTGCGATTCAGGTATTCCACCACCGCAGAGTGGTCCAGTCCCGTATTCTTCCTTTCGCTTGGGGCCGCACCCACTGCGGCTTCTTTCATCTCTTCTACCGAAGCCAGCACTGCCTGAGAGCAGTAGGCAAGGCCATTCACTTTTTGGAATCGCTTGGGACGCCGCTCCCATTTTTCGAAAGTCGCGTCAATACCGCGCAGCACGGCTTCGAGTGGGATGCCCGCATCCTTCCAGGTCTCCATCAGCGCCCAGTCGAGCGGTGACAGCAGCAGTAAGGTGCCCCGGCGGCGCTGGAAGTGCTCCTCGATCTCGGTAAAGTAATTGAAGTAGGTTTCCATCGAGGTTCAGCGCAGCTAAATAGGCTGCCGAACAAGTCGTCGCAAAGGAAAGAAACAGCAGATTC
>DATCCF010000082.1:0-28266 GCA_036511435.1 Terriglobales bacterium
GCCGTCGCAGCCTCCCCGCGACCGAGCGCTCGCAATACGCGCTCACGCAAATCCTGCGAATAGGATTGCATCTAAGCCTCCCCTAAAACCGCAGGACAAGTATCGCATAAACTGTATACACTTAAATTAGAAATGCTCTAGACGCCACTGGCCTCCGTGCCCGTGGGGGAGGTGACCTCGCTGGCGGTGGAACGAACCTTACCCATGGCGCGCTCGGCGGTTCCGCGAATGGACTGCACTCCACGTTGCACGCGGCCCTTGTTCTGCTCGTAGGTCTCGCGCGCCGAGTTGGCCAGATCGTTAGCGCGGTCAGTCAGGTTGTTGCGGGTTTCTTCTCCGCTCATCGGGGCAAATAGAATGCCGAGGCCAACTCCCAGCCCCAAGCCAATCAGGAAACTCTTCATGCCGTCCTCCTAAGGTGGAAATCTTGTTGTGAAATTTTGCCGACTCCGAATGTGACAGGAGGTCGCTTATGTAAAGAAGATGCCTCCCACGGACAAGAGTTTGCCTTGATCTGGAATGTTTTTAGGGGCTGCCGAGAAAGGTGACGTCCCGGATAATGCGGGCCTCCACCGGAATCATTTCTAAGTACCTTGCGCTTTGAAAGGGCACGGCTTCAGCCGTGCCGTAAGCGCAGTCATTATGGTGGCTTTAGCCACTGAGGGACTTCGGTGTTGAGACGAGGATGCGAGTTCCCTCAGGGGCTGAAGCCCAAGTCTCCACGCCCATGCGGCACGGCTGAAGCCATGCCCTTTCAAATCACATTCGCTTTGTCGGCAGCCTTGTTCGGCGACGCCACGGGCGCCACCCGGCCGGCTACAGCGTCCGCTTGAACAGCATGGTGGCAATTGTGATCATGATGGCGGCCGCCACCGTCAGATACAGCAGGTCAGTGCGGATCGCCGCGAAGCCCGCATCCTTCAGCAGAATTGCCTTGAAGCCGTGCACCGAGTAGGTGAAGGGATCGACGTAGGCGATTCCGCGAAGCCACGCCGGAAACGCCTTTATGGGATAGATGGCGCCACTGGGGAAAAACAGCAGGGTGTTCAGGATGCCGAACATGGCGCGTGGCACCAGCGGATCCTCCACCCGTACCACGAGCAAGAACATCATGGTGTTAAATGCCAGCGAGGTCGCCACCACCATCAGGAAGACGTAGAGCATGTTTTGTGGCGTGAAGACCGTTCCCAATCCCGCCAGCAGCGATCCCAGCACGGTGATCACAATGCCCGCCATGATGGCTTTGATCGCGCCTGCGATATTGAGTCCAGCCACCAGTTCAAATTTCGTAATCGGCGTCACCAGATAACCTTCGTGCACCCCGCGCGCCTTGTCGTCGATGTACAACATGCCGCCGCCGATCATGACCGAGACGAACATGGCCAGCGCGATCGATCCGGGCAGCAGATATTTCATGTACTCGATGTAGGGATACAGCTCGACAGTGTCGAGAGTGATCTGCTGCAGAATGCGCGATGGCTGGACGTCGGGATTATTCAGGGCCGCGGTCAGAGAACTGAATTGCTGCTCCAGCGTCGAACTCATGAAGTTGTCGGTGTTGTCCACCACCAGCGCAATCCGCGGATGGTTCTGCTCATAGACGCGGCGCGAGTATTCCGGCGGAATAATGATGGCGCCGTCCAGTCGTCCGGTGCGCACGTCTTCCATGGCCTGCTTGTCGCTGTCGTACGGCACCGGAATAAACGTCCGCGCATTGGACTGCACCGCCGCCAACGCCTCGCGAATCTTCACCGCCTGCGTACCGTGGTCCTGATCGACGACGCCGAGTCGCGCCTCTTTGATCTTTCCGCCGAATGCGTTGCCCAGCACGATAAGCTGCACCAAGGGGAAGACCATTGAGACCAGCATCAAGGCGGGAGAGCGAAAGAACTTGCGCAGCTCGCGCTCGACAATTGCCCACATCCTGTTCATGGCCGCATCCCCGGGCGATCTGGCATCACAAAGTTGTAGGCCTTCACCTGCTCATCGCGCAGTTGCCGGCCGGTGTAGTGTACGAACACATCGTCCAACGTCGTGTTCTGGACTGACAGCGATTTGAGCTGCACGTTGGAGCGCACCGCAAGTTCCACCAGTTCTGTGGTTGTCTTGGAACCATTGCTGCTCAGAATGCGGTACATGTCCGCACCCACCGGCTGCACTGAGGTGGCGTCCTCGAGCTTTCCTAATTCCTCGTGCCAAACCGCCGGCGCATTCAGGAACTGAGCTTCAATGACATTGGTTCCCGGCACGCTCGCTTTCAGCGCCATCGGAGAATCCAGCGCCACCAGCTTGCCGTGGTCCACGATCGCCAGACGATCACAAAGCCTGTCAGCTTCGTCCATATAGTGGGTGGTGATGAGAATCGTCAGCGCGCGCCGGTTCTTGACCTTGGTCAGCATCTCCCACACCGCTACGCGCGATACCGGATCGAGTCCGGTTGTCGGCTCATCCAAAAAGAATATTTTCGGGCTGTGTACCAGTCCCCGAGCAATCTCCAGCCGCCGGCGCATACCGCCGGAGAGCGTCTTGGTCTGAGCATGGCGCCACTTCAGCAGGTCTACCGTTTTCAGCAGATCGTCGATGTTGCGCTTACGGTCTGCGGCGGGAACACCGTACAGCTTGGCGTAAATGCTGAGATTTTCTTCCACGGTGAGATCGATGTCGCTGGTCAGGGCCTGCGGGATTACGCCCATGCAGTGCCGCGCGGAGTCTGGCTGCTTCGCGACGTCGAAGCCGTTAATTAGCGCCCGGCCGCTGGTCAGCGGCAGCAACGTAGTCATCATGCGGATGAGCGTGGACTTGCCGGCGCCATTCGGCCCCAGCAATCCAAAGATTTCGCCCTGATGCACATTGAACGAAACATCGTCTACCGCAGTGAAATCACCATACTTTTTCGTGATGTGGTCGACTACGATGGCATCGCCGCTGGCTGGCTCATCGCAGGCTGCGCTAGGCTTCGATTTTGGACTGAACCAGCTCATTGCGCGCCTTTCGTCGGTTGTTGCGGAAGCAAGACTTCTGCGGTCATGCCGGGGACCAGCGAGCCGTCGGGATTGTCAACCTTCAGCTTGAGGCCAATGGTCTTGATGTCGCGCTTGCGGCGGCTGACGTCGCGCTGGGTTGCGAAGTCGCTCTCGACCGCCTTGAAGATCACCGTGCCTTCGATTGGCTTCCCCGCCGGCAAACGCACCGTGAGCTTTTCGCCAGCCGACACGAAGCGCGCTTCCGTTTCGGGAGCCTCGGCACGGATCCATGTGTCGCCGAAGTCAATGATGGTTACGATTGGCGTTCCCGGATTCACCACTTCGCCCTGCCGCGTGGCTCGCACGGAAACCGTTCCGGTCACCGGAGCGTAGATTTTCGCGTAACCGAGGCGGGTTTCGGCTTCGGCCAGTTGGGCGCGCGCGTTGGCTACCTGGGCCTGATTGGCCGCCACGTTGCTGGCCGCAGCACCCTGCTGATGCGTCCTTGCGATGGCGGTGTTCAGGTCAGCTTGTGCCGCATCGACATTTTTCTGCGCGCTCAAAACCACGGCCTGTTGCGCTTTCAGTTGCTGGTCGGCCCGCACCCGGTCCTGTTCGGATTCGACACCCGCCTGGGCCAGCGCAATCATGCGCTGCGAGTCGCTCTGAATTCGAGCCAGGTCGGCTTGCGCCTGGACCAGCGTGGCTTTGGCCGAGGCCAGTCGCGCCTGCGCATTCACCACGCCACTGTTGGTCTCGCCCAGCGTCTGCGCCTCGGTAGCGCGCATGGATGAGACTTGCGAGTCATAGGAGCGGATGGTGGCTTCAGCCGCGTTCTTCTGGGCCTCAAGTTCGGCGGAGTCGATCTCCGCTATGAGGTCTCCGGCCTTGACCTTCGATCCTTCATCCACGTATAGCTTCTCAATCCGCCCCATAACCTTAGAACTCACGATCACTTGATTCGCATCTACGATTCCGATGAGCACTGTCTCCGTGGTGCGATCCGTCGAGTAGAAGTAGTACGCGGTCGCGATCGCCAGCAGGACGAATAGGAAGATGAAAAATTTGCTTGGCTTCATTTGCGTTTCCCTTGCACACGGAAGCGGCGTTTGGGTGTCTTCACAACATCCGAACCGACCCTGGGCTGCGCTTCGGCGCGACTTGCCACTTCCGCGGCCAGCGTCACGCCGGCCGATTGGTCCGCGAACAACGCCGCTGCGATGAAATCGAGAACGGCTGCGCGCCGTTGCTGAAGGGCTTCCTGCGAGAAGGGGTCCTTCGATAAAAGCTTGCGGGCCATGGGTGCTATGACAAAGTAGTGAACAATCATCCCCACCATCGAGGGCGCGAATTGCATGGCATCCACGTGCCGAAATTCTCCACTCTCAATGCCCTCTTGCAGCACGGCCACCAAGCGTACTGAGATCGGGCGAATGTATTGCTCCACGACGCGCATAAGATGTGACGATCGGCCCCTGCCGGCGCTCATCAACTCTCCCTGAAAAAGCCTCGCGTAATGTAAGGATTCGGCAATGCAATCGAAATGTGCACGGGCATAGGTAAGCAGGCGCTCGCCAGCCGGGCCCGCACCATCGAGCGCCTGCGTGACGCGACCGAGCAGCCGGACGAAAAACTCATCGAGCACCGCGCCGTACAGCGCTTCCTTGTCACGGAAGTAGTAATACAGCAATGCCTTGTTGACCTTAGCGGCAGCGGCGATGGCGTCCATGCGCGCACCCGCAAGACCCTGTTGGGCAAATTCGCCAAGCGCCGCCTGGAGAATCGCGCTCCGGCTCGCCTCGGGTTGGCGGCGGGTCCCTCGCCGGGCGGTAGGTCGAACGGGCAGTGACATTTTAATTAACTAGTTAGTTAGATTAGCAGAGAAGGTATCCCGATTCAGCTTCTCGGTCGCTGGGAAACTTTACCCAGCGGGCTGGCTTGCGGAGGTGGAGCTTGACCCTGGCGTTGCACATTCTGCGGAAGAACAAGGGGGAAAGACGGCCGTACCGGCGGCCAACCGCGATCTCTGCTTAACCATGGGCCCTTGGGGCCCGGAGATATCCGCACACGACAAAAAATACCGGAGTGCTGCTTCCCCAGAGGCGCTTAAATTCAGTGACCCGGGATGCCGGTAAAGCGGGGATCGCGCGAACGCTCATGCCTTCCGGCATCATCGAAAGGGCGTTTGCGGCAATTTCTGGGTTGGGTTTCCTTCGAGGAGTTCCTGGTTGCTGCACGGTGGCGCTGCGCCAGCAGGTCGCCGCGCCAATTCACAAGGAATGACGTCAGGCTGCCAGCGCAGCAGCGCAGATACAAGGATCTCGCGAGTCGCTATTGCAGGGACGCCAGGGTCTTCTGTGCTTCCTGGGCGTCCGTGCCCTTCAGGTTCAACTGCAGTGCCTTCTGCAACTCGGCCTTGGCGCGGTCTCTTTCTCCTGCTCCTCTGAGGGCCATTCCCAAGTGATAGCGGTAGTCAGCCTTCTGCGGTTCCTTTTTTACCGCGTCCTCAGCAAGCGAGACGGAGACGCGATAATTGCCTTTCTTGTACTGGATCCAGGCCAGAGTATCGCTGACCGCGGTCATATCCGGGGCGATCTGTTTCGCCTGGGTCGCCAGGCTCAGCGCCATGTCAAGGTTTTCGCCCTGAACGGCATAAACCCATGCCAGGTTGTTGGCGGCGACCGGATCATGAGAATTCTGGGCCAGCGCTGCCTGGAAGTACTTGCCGGCAGATTTCAAATCGTCTTTGCTGAGATAAAAGTCTCCAAGTGCGGTATTCACCATGGGCGACGTTGGCTGCAGTGCGAGCGCCTTCTGGTACGAGTCCAAAGCTGCGTCGCTTTGTCCCATCAACTGATGCATCTGGGCCAGACGGAAGTAAGCCATCATCGACTTAGGGTCAATTTGAAGGACCTTCTGGAACTCCGCGACGGCCTGGTCGTACTTCTTGGCCGTGCCCAGGGCAGAAGCGTTGATGAAGTGCGCGGAAGCCCGGTTAGGATTGGCGGTGACATACTGGTTGGCCAATGCCAGGGCCTTGGGGGTCTGGTTGGTGCCAAACATCAAAGCGATGTAGTCGGCCCAGGCCGCGTCAAATGTCGGGTACATCTTTACCGTAGTTTGGAATTCGCGCTCCGCATCTGCGTATTTCTTCTGCCCCGCGTAGGCGAATGCCATGTTGAGGTGGACCATGGGATCATTGGGCGCGGTCTTCTGCGTTTCCTTCAATTCATCGAGAGCGGCGGCATAATCCTTCGCGCCAAGATCGATGGTGGCGTTCAGGAAATGGGCTTCAGGATTGTTTTCATTCTGCTTTTGCAAGCGCGCTGCGTATTCTCTAGCAGTGTCATAATCATGCGAGTCACGATAGGTTTCAGCCAGGGCCTTGAGGATCATCGGGCTTTCCTGTTTACCTCTAAAAGCCTGCTGCTTGGCGGCTTCTTGCAATTCGTTCTTGGCTCCGGGCAGATCGCCGGTCTGGCGCAGCACCTGTCCCAGCATGTAGTGCGCCTGGGCATTGTCGGGAGCATCGTGGACGACATCACGCAGCGTAGTGATGGCCTCGGCGCTATTGCCTTTAATAGCCAACAATCGCGCGTGGGTGGTGCGCGCCGTGACGTCACCGGGCTTGTCCTTCAGCATGCTATCCGCCATCTTGGTGGCATCGTCAACCTTGCCGGTATTGAGCAAGGTCTCCAGCAAGCGCAGTTGCAACTCCTGGTTCTTGGGATCGTAGTTCAGACCGCGCTGGTACTCCTTGATGGCGGCTTCTGGATTTCTCGAGGCCAGGTAGTAGTCTCCAACTGCGCCCGCGACTTCCGCGGAGGTGGGTTGCTTGTCGCGCAATTGTTGAATCACCTGTTCGCCCTCTGCTTTGCGGTTTTCAGACAACATCAGGCCCGCCAAGCGCAGGTAGGGAACCGGTGAGTCCGGATTATTCTGGATGGCGAGCCGGTACACCTCCTCGGCCTTCTTGGGATCCTTCTTGTAGAGGTAGAAGCCAGCGAGGTTGGCGTAGGCCGGCAATTTCTGCGGATCGAGGCTGATGGCTTTGCGCATGTCCTCTTCGGCTGAAGCATCCTGCTTCATGTAGGCATACAACACGCCGCGATTGAGGTATGCGTCGGCGCTATTGGGTTTCAGTGAGATCGCCTTAGTAAATGCGTCAACGGCATCCTGCTGGTGCTTCTGGCCCAGCAGAGAGTTGCCAAGCAGAAGATATCCATCCGCGTTATTGGCGTCGTGCTCGACCACGTAGCGCGCCTGCTCTTCCGCCTTAGGGAACTGATGGCTGGCCATGAGCAAGGTGCCCAGCGCAAGACGCGCCTTGAAGTGGTTGGGGTCAAGTTCAACTGCCTGGCTGAGTTCTCTGTAACCGTCAGGAAAGTGCAGCAAGTCCATCTCCGCAATTGCCAGTTGGTAATGGGCTTCGGCGTAACGCGGATCGACTTGCAAGGCTTTCTTGAATTGAATCACGGCAGAATCGTACTTCTTCTGCTCCATATACTTCATGCCGCTCTCTACGTACTTGCGCTTGGCGACTTCCGGGTTACGAGTACAACCAATCAAAACGATGGCCAGTACAGCCATCACGACAAAGACGATGTAGCGGTTACGCATGCCTTCTCCTGGGTCACCGAGGGATGATCTGATCTACGTCAGTTGTAATTTGTTTTGCGAATGCCAGCGCCCGCGTGCGCGCCTGCTCCTCATCACCGTGGTAGATTGGAGTGGTGATACGAACCAGAGCGGCGTCGGTGCGGTTCAAGCGCATCGCGTCATACACCAAATAAAATTTACCCCAGTATTCGCTGGCCACTACACGGCCGTGCGCCTGGTACCAATACAGCACGAGTTGTTCGTCCAAATCCTTGCGAATGACATAAAGATTAACGGGCACCTTACGCCCATCGTCGAGAGGGAGTTGGTAGACGCTCTCCTTCATCGGCGTCCATCCTGCTCCCGGCAAACAGTTTTTGGGAGAGTGAATGGTGGCGCCGGTGCGCTGACTGCGGAAATACCCAATGTACAAGGTGACCAGGCCTTGGGACTTCGAGACATAACCACGGTTGAGGTAGTCTGTCACCCCAAGCAAATCCAGGGTTGCTTGGTCAAGTGGCCAATTGGCGCCCGTCGTGTATCCTGCGACCTGGGCAGGAAACTCGGAGAGCGGCTTGGCGGGCGGAGTGGCTTCTCGGTGTGACAGATGCTTCATGCCAGCGGTCGCTCCCACTAGCACGGCAATCATGAGCCAATAGCGGCCGCCGGATTTCATTGGGTCACCTTAGCCTTTGCCAGGCCGCTTTCACCTTTTGGCAGCCATCCTAGTCTCTTGCGCACCACAATCGTCAAGCTGTGCAATCCCAAAAATAACGCCGTGGCCACTACGAAAATCACCCAGCCCGAAAACTCATGCATGAATCCTTCGGCTGCCTTGGGACCGATGTAGTTCGCCATCAAAGCAGTTATCATGACTCGGGTTCCGTTGCTGATAATGGCCAGGGGAACCATTGCCAGGAACAGCAGCCACCGCACCACGGTGCTGCGCTCGGCTAGATACCCATATCCGGCAGCCAAGGCCAGCAGCGACATCAGCGACCGAATACCGCTGCATGCCTCCACCACTTCCAGCGACATGTTGGGCAGGATCAGAACGTTGCCCTCACGCATGATGGGAAACAGGTTAAGCGTCTCCAACGTCCAAGTCGCGAATCTGGAGGCTATAAACTGCAGCGGAAAAACGATCTCGTTGTAAATCAGAGTCGGTATGGGAATCGCAAACAGCAAAAATGCCATGGGAAAGGCCATGGCGCGCAGCAGGGCGCCTCCGCAAAAATACACGATCAGCCCGCAGATCGTGCCCAGCATCGAGATCCGGGTTAGGGAGAGTTCCGCGCCCAAACTTCCCAGAACGAGCAGCCCGACCGACAACAAGACAACTAACATTCCCCACAGCGAAGGACGCCGCGCGATCTGGCGCAACTTTCCCCGCCGCTGCCAGATCAAATAAAGCGTCAGTAAAGGCACCAGAAATCCGTGGGAATAGTCGGCGTCGCTGTACCACTGACGAACCAGAATCTTCAGAACCGGTGCGTACAGCACAATCAATACTGCGATCAGCAGCAACCCCTGCCAGCCGAAAGGCTTGAGCGTTTGCCACAAGGTCGAAGATTTGCCAGCGGTACTATCCCCCAACATGACTTGATCGTCTGGGGGGTGGGTCAAAGCAATACTCGTCGCTTTGGTGCCAGCCAGCGCCACTAGGTTCTCGCTCCCTATTTGATTTCTCTCGCAGTCCCTCGGGATATGTGCAATTATTTGGCCGAGAGCTCAAGCTAGCATACTCGATAAATAGATGATAATAAACAAGTTTTTATCGCTGATTCCCAGAACCGCCCAACTTTTAATGCAAGTAGTGCAAGCCTTTGCACATTCGTTCCAGCCGAGTTCACTCCCTTAGAGATTCCAGCTAAGCGAGAATCCCAAGAATCGACACCAACCCCGGTTCTTTCTTCGCGGCGTTCGACCGGCACAAATTCATATTGATGGCCGCGGAAACCTAGCTGGCCCTGCCGTCCCGACGGGCTAAGGCGATTTGGCGTCTGGCCATTGTACTGCATTCCCGCTCGACCCCAATTTCTCGCACGCTGCCACCGGAACTCGGCACGGGTCAGAATGGCCACATTAGCAGGGACAGCGACCATGGTCGGGAAAATCTTCATTCCCGGTATGGTCAAGGATTCCTCGCCACCGCCGAAACAACAAGTATACCCTTGATACGCCCGCAGTGGTGATAGGCTCCGATGTCTGCGGGGGCTAACCGCATTGCCAAAGCCAAAGGAAGCCTCTGGCGACGCTCTCGGTTGATTCGCCCGGGTGACGGGAGCAGAGCGCCAGCGTGACGCCCACTTACGAATGCGGTAAAATTGCGCTTCAACCCCGTGCTTAAGGATCTTTCCTTGCCAAATCAACAGAACCTCGTCATTGTGGGCGGCTGCGGACATGTCGGCTTACCACTAGGAATCGTACTAGCCAGCCGCGGATTCTCGGTTTCCCTCCTCGATATCGACACCGCTAAGGTCGAAAAAATCAACTCCGGCCAGATGCCTTTTCGCGAAGCGGGAGCTGAGCCGGTTCTGAGACAGGTCTTAGGGAAAACTCTTACGGCCACCACGGACGCCAACTGCCTGGGAATGGCGAGCACCGTCATCACCGTCGTCGGCACGCCGGTTGACCGCCACCTTAATCCCACGGTGAACGAACTGTACCAGAGTGTGGACGGCATGCTCCAGTACATCAATGACGGGACCTTGCTGGTGTTGCGGAGTACCGTCAGTCCGGGTGTGACCAAGCTCGTATACCAAAGGATCAAGTCCTTGGGACGCGATATTGATTTGGCTTTCTGTCCCGAGCGCATTGCCGAAGGCAACGCCATGGAGGAACTGGTTAAGCTGCCACAGATCGTGTCAGCTTTCGAACCGCTGGCGTTGCAGAGGGCGCGCGAATTATTCCTTACCATCGCCTCCACAATCATTGAGTTGTCCCCACAGGAAGCCGAGCTGGCCAAGCTGTTCACCAATAGCTGGCGCTATTTGAACTTCGCCATCTCGAACCAGTTCTACATGCTGGCCGCGGCCTACGGGCTCGACTTCTACCGCATCCACGATGCGGTAACTCGCGAATATCCCCGGATGCGGAGTTTCGCGGGTGCCGGCTTTGCGGCCGGCCCTTGTCTGCTCAAGGACACCCTGCAGCTTTCGGCGTTCTCCGGCAATCATTTCTTCCTCGGACACGCCGCCATGCTGGTGAACGAGGGCCTTCCTGACTTCATTGTGACGCAGATGCGCCCGCTCGATCTCGCCGATAAGACCGTCGCGATCCTGGGAATGGCTTTCAAGGGAGAGTCCGACGACATTCGCGACAGCCTGTCTTACAAGCTGAAGAAGCTGCTCGAAGTCGAGGCCAAAGAGGTCCTATGCACCGATCCTTACGTGCCCGATCCGCGCCTCGTTCCGCTAAGTGAAGCCCTCAGTCGGGCCCAAATATTTGTGCTCGGAGCGCCCCACGCGGCCTACCGGGATCTTGCGATTCCAGCCGGCAAGATTGTGGTTGATATCTGGAACTATTGGCCGGAGCGCCAGGGAGAGTCTCCCCACCCTGCGATAACGGTTGCGGCAGAAGGAGTCCGGTCATGAAAGTACTGGTTACTGGTTCTGCTGGATTTATTTGCGGCTACCTGGTCGAGGAATTGCTTCAAGCCGGTTATGAAGTTATTGGGGTCGATAACTTCAGCAAGTACGGCCGCTTGCAGAAGTCGTACGACCAACATCCACACTACCAATTCGTCGAGGCCAATTGTAAGGATGTGTCCTTGCTGAAGGAGCTGCTGTCCGACTGCGATCACTTTGTCGCTGCGGCCGCGATGATCGGCGGCATCAGCTACTTCCACGAGTTCGCCTACGACCTGCTGGCGGAGAATGAACGTATCACCGCAGCCTCGTTCGATGCCGCAATCTATGCTCACCAGCACAGGAAGCTGCAGAAGATAACCGTGATGTCGTCCAGCATGGTGTTCGAGAGTACTGCGGAGTATCCCACCCCCGAAGGCGCCGAGCACCGCTGCCCCCCGCCGCGTTCGACCTACGGATTCCAGAAGCTGGCCACCGAGTATTTTGTTCAGGGCGCGTGGGAGCAGTACAAGCTGCCGTATACCATCGTGCGTCCGTTTAATTGCGTAGGTGTGGGAGAAAGGCGGGCGTTGCATGACCGTGACATCTATAGCGGCAATGTGAAGCTCGCGATGTCGCACGTGGTACCCGATCTGGCGCAGAAGGTACTCAAGGGCCAGGACCCCCTCCACATTCTCGGTTCTGGAAATCAAGTCCGGCACTACACCTACGGTGGCGACCTGGCTAAGGGAATAAGAATTTGTTTGGAACATCCCGCTGCGCTCAACCAGGACTTCAATCTTTCCACTCAAACTCGCACCAGCGTTCTAGAGTTGGCCGAGATCATCTGGCGCAAGGTACATGGCGACGGCAAACCGTTCCGCTATGTTTCGGATCCGCCGTTCGAATATGACGTGCAGGAACGCTCACCCGATACCCGCAAGGCGAAACAATTGCTCGGCTTTGAAGCCACGACGAGCTTGAGCGAGATATTGGACGAAGTCATCCCGTGGGTGGCTGGGCAGATCGAAGTAGGTCAGATCTAGTGGATGTCGAAGCCGAACTGACCTCGACCGAATTGACCTTGGTCATTCCTGTTTACAACGAAGCAGCCAATTTCCCCGCACTATGGAGTGCGGTCACGTCGCAAATCCGTTCGCGGTTCAATGCCTTCGTGGTCTATGACTTCGACGAAGACAACACCGTTCCCGTCCTTCAGCAGATCGTCTCCGCGGGAGAAACTCGGCTGGTTCCGGTCAAGAACAATGTGGGCCGGGGTGTAGTCGGCGCCATTCGCACGGGGTTCAATCGCGTCGAAAGCGGGCCGGTGCTGGTGATCATGGCCGATCTTTCCGACGACCTCGCACAAGTGGACCAGATGGTTGATTACTACCGCAAGGATTACCAGGTAGTCGTGGGCAGCCGCTACATGCCAGGCGGCCGGTTGCTGGATGCGCCTCCGCTGAAGGGGGCAATGTCGCGAATTGCGGGCCTCACTCTGCACTGGTTTCGAGGAATTCCCACCCACGACGCTACCAATGCGTTCAAGCTCTACGACAGCAAAATCCTGAAGCACATGACGATCGAGAGCAAGGCGGGCTTTGAACTCAGCCTCGAAATTACCGTGAAAGCTTTCCTTGCCGGCTATCGCATTGTGGAGTTACCGACAACCTGGCGCGGCCGAACCCAGGGCGAGTCGCGGTTCAAGATATGGGCTTGGCTGCCGCAATATTTGAAGTGGTATTTCCATGCTTTCCGACCCAAGCGCAGCTCCGCGCAATAAACCGCTCCGTCGAAAATCGTTCACCACGGAGACACATAGGGGCACGGAGTTTTGATTTCTATAGAGTTCTCTCCGTGATCTCCGTGCCTCCGTGGTTAATTTTCATTCCTATCGGTGGGCCGCAGGCCCATGTACACTCGGGATGACAAAGACGCAAACCCAATAGAATCAATATGCGTTTTGACCTTTGTCATTCCTGTTTCAACCTGCCCAAGCAGCTCCGTTGCTCGGGATGACAAAATGAAGAGCTTGGCGGCGCACCCTTCGACAGGCTCAGGGCAGGCTCTAAAGGCGCGCCCCTTCAAAACAACGACTGCAACCTCAGGTCCGTGTCCAATCTCCTTATTTTTGTCATCCCGACCGAGGACTTCTGTCCGAGGGGAGGGACCTGCTTTTCTAGCGCAGCAGTCCGAACATCGCCACTCCGCTCTGCGTGCCCACGAACACTCTGCCGTTAACAATCAGGGGAGTGATGAATTTGTTGCCCGGCCCAAACTGGTCGCGCGATCCGGCCTGGTTGCTGTTGTACAGCTCGTGCGAAAGATTGGTGGCATCGTAGGCATGCAGCACGGCTGGGTTGGTGTTCTCGACGGCCCAGACGATTCCGTTCGAAGATCCATTGGCCGATACGCTGGGTGTGGTTCCGGGATAGGTGAAAGATGTACTGGTTTGTCCGGTCGGTGAGGTGGACAGTTTGGCATTCGTAATGCCGAACGCTTTTAGCGGGCTTCCCACTGAACCGTAATAGACGGTGTTGTTGAAGTAGGCAGGCATCGCCCACACCCCTCCGGGAAGAACTCCGTCGATCTCCTGATAGATGGCGCTGTCGTCATTGGGATTAAATTTCCCCATGTTGTCGCGATCGACCACGTAGATGTTGCTGTCCTTGCCCGCTCCCACGGCTAAGTGATGCACATGCCCTTGGCCGTCCATGAGATCGGGCAACACCATCGCTCCGCCCGAGCCGAGGTCCTCATCGTTGTTTGACTCCTGCACCGTGTTGAACATGGTGAAGTAGTCGGCAACTGCGAGCTGGCCCGTGACAGAAACCTTCATGAAGGCATTGCCGTAGTCGCCATTCACGGGGAATCCCTGGGAGTTGAGCGTTGTATCGAACGTGCCATTGCCGTCGAGAAAATAGAGAGCCTGGTTATCGCCAGCTAATCCGGCGCCGGCCATCCAGATCGCACCCTCGTTGCCATTGGGAGTAACGTCTAGCACCGACGTCTGCGCCAGAGTCTGCGCATTGTAGGCCATCACCCACCCGGTGTAGGGCCGCAGGTCGCAATGGGAAGTGAATGCTATATAAATCTTCCCGCCTAGCTCCAACAGGCCGGCGCGCTCTGCATATTGTCCCGGGGCGAAGATGACCCGGCCTCCCTGGCTGCCATCGCCAGTGCCGGGATAGCTGGCCATAATCTCCGTGGGACCACCGAACAGCTCGGCCCCAGTCTTAAGATCCAGGGCATGAAGACGCTGATGATAATTGCCCGAAGAATCTTTCGACATGGCCACAAAGTAGATGGCGCCGAATTGTCCTCGCTGGCGGTCGATCACCGGGGTGCCTGTAATTCCAATTTCCGGTGAAATCTGGCCGCAACCGTGATTATCGCTGGGGGTCTCACCGGGAAGCAGTGCGGACACCTTCCAGGTTTGCGTGCCCGCATCGGCGTCGAAGTTGTAAACACTGCCGTGCTCCGTCACTACGAACAAAGTATTTTGAATACGCGACGTGCCGGGCAGTTTATACACGTAGAGGGGCTGGGCATCCACTTTGCCATCGACTGCGAAGAAGCCAGTCTTTCCGAACGCAGTGGAATTGACATTAGAAGGCGTCAGAGTTGTCTCAAGAAGATTCGCGCCCTGACGAGATGGATTGTAGTGATATGTAACCACATCACCTGCATATCCTAGGAAATAGCGCCCAACTTCTCGGTCCTGACTGCCTGATTCGGTTGACGCTGCGGCCGTCACATGGCCTGACGACGAAGGGAAGGAGGAAGCGCCTATCGCTCCCCAACCAAGGATTAACAAATCGAAGAGGAGCAGAAAGGACAATGTCAATTTCAAATAGTTGCGCATCGGATCACCCCAACTCGTGGACTTCTCGCCCTGATGGGTGTAGATGAAGCAGGCCACCCGAAAGTTGTGTAAATTTTGGAAATAAGCGCTATGGCAGCGGTGGCCCTTTAGTGCTATTCGGGTTGGGGCGGGTGGCGGTGCGCCGCGAACTTCGCGCCCAGCGAATAGCCGATGCAACAGAGCGTTGGCAGTGTGTACAAAGGCCAAGCCAATCCTTCATCGCAATTCGTGCGGATGTCGAAAGCGAATTCGTGCAGAAAGTATTGCGATCGGGACAAGCCACAGGTCTGGCCGGTATAGCTTGCCACGTCGGGTAGGACGACCAGCAGCCACAGCGCAATCGCCGGAACCCAAATCCAGCGCGCGACGGAATGATGGAACTTGCGCGCGACCAAGTATCCCAAGCCAAATGCCGGCAGTAACGTCGTCACATCCTGGACATAGGCTGCAACGGTAGATGGAAAGACACGGAAGAGCAGAATGCTGATCGGAGCGGCCAATAGCGAGCCGACGATGGCTGCGAATACCAGGTTCGGAACAAACGCCAGGCCCTTCAAAAGCGCGTGCAGGACGCGCCTCTTGGGACTCTCGCGCTGGCTTTCGATCAGGCTCTCAGGCATGGCAAAAGAGTAGTCCAACGAAGCGGGAGTTGACTATCCTGAATCAATCGGCTCCCGCCATGGCACGGGCGGGCTTTCCCAGTTTGCGCGGCCGGAACGCCTCGCTGTGGAAGCTCTGGCTCTCCATCCAACTGTCGAGGACGCTCTTCTTGAACTTCCAGCGGTTGCCCAGCTTGAACGCCGGGATCATTTCCTCGGAGACGTACTTGTAGAGCGTGTCGGGCGAAACTCCCAAATACTGGGATGCCTGACGTATGTTCATCACTTCGCGCGCGTCCAACATGGCTCCTCCCTGGGTGTGGCTATACCGGGCTGCGAGTGCGGCGCCTGCAATCGTGTTGGCTTGGTTCGGCTCGCTTTGGCGTGGCTGCTGATGGCAGGTTCTCCCCGGTGGTCTAACGTTTGCATCGGACTGCTTATATATTCGCCAATTCTTCGCCTCGCAGCATACTGGCAAGAGCTCCCCAATTCAAGTTATTGTAGGGCTCACAAAGCTGTTTCACCATACGCCAGATGTTGACCCGAGCGGTACCCCGAGTAGTGGAAACGCCAATAGCAGAGAGGGAACAGGGCAAATCGCCCATTGCTTTTTGCGGCTGTGCAATGCCATCTGCCGGCAGTCGGTCCGCGAGCTCCGGAAACTCTGAACAACTCGATGTTCGGTAGAGCCGGCCTTCAAGGCCGGCATCCAAGCTAAGTGACCGCTGAAACGTTCAGCTCAGAGCGGTTCGAGAGCAGTTCCAGAGTGGCTGTAGCTCGGGTAGAGCGGGCCTTCAGAGCGTGTGTGAGAACCCCTGTCGTCCCTACGGGACTCGGATCTATTTCCCACTCTACCCAGCACTCCGCCTGCGGCTGCGTGCTGGGCTAGACTGAGCCGCGCCTACGGCGCTGGATTTTCGCCTAGTAAATTCCACCGGCAAATATCATGTTGGGTCCTCACACACGCTCTGCCTTAAGGGCGTCCGCACAACTCCGGTTTTAGCCATTTTCTTCCTGCCTTTGGACGCAGGACTGAAAGGCCTGCTCCCAAGCCGGGTACACCAACTCTGGAACTGCCTTAGCGATCAGCAATTGGCCGTTGCGCCCACCGGCTACGCGCCAAGCGCCAAATGCTGAATGCTATTTTGGCTGCCGCAATGCCGCCTCGATTCTGGCGACCATTTGCCGGGTTGGCTCGGCCATGGGCCTGTAGGATCCAGCCGCAGCGCCTCCTGGAACTCCTTCAGGGCGCCATCGGCATTGCGTTCCCGCAGCATGATGTTGCCCAGTACTACATGCTGTTGCGGATCGTCGGGACGCAGTTGGTTGGCCTTGGCCACATGCTGGCCGGCAGCATCCCAACGGCCCAGCCCTAAATAGGCGCGGAAAAGCTCGAACTGGAATCCGCGCGCCGCTTCGCGCACGCCATCCTGCGTCCCATCGATGGCCTGTCCCTGTTTCAGTTCAGCGAGATTGTTGACCAGGTAACACCTTTCACTGCCGATGTTCGAGTGATCGACCGCGCCATTAACCACATTCGGCCCGGGGCCGCGACGGCCCTCTATGACACTCTTTACCTGGGGTCGGCTGCGTTGCAGCAACGCCGAGGGCGCAAGGTCATGGTCGTGATCACCGATGGCGGCGACACCGTTAGCCAGACCAATTATCACGATGCCGTCCGCGCTGCCCAGGAGGCCGAGGTCATTCTCTACAGCATCATCATCGTGCCGATTGAAAGTAGCGCAGGCCGAGACATCGGCGGTGAACACGCGCTCATTCAGCTTTCGCGCGACACGGGAGGGAAGTACTTTTACGCCAGCGGATTGGAGCAATTAGATGCCGCATTCCGGCAGATTAGCGACGAACTACGCACCCAATATCTGATCGCCTACTACCCCAGTACTCGACTCTCCGACTCGGACTTCCGCCGCATCGATATCAAGATCGACCCCGCGACCAAGGATTATCCCGATCCCGCCGAGTTGCAGGTGCGCCACCGGACTGGTTACTACACTATGCCGGCGAAGTAAGTCGCCGTCCGATGCAGCTACGCATTTCGGCATAAAAAAACAGCAGATTGTCCCCCTCTGGGTGTCGAATTCTCCAAGAAATTGGAGATTAGAGACCAGTGAATCTGTGAAAAGTAGTACTTTACTTTCCAAAGAAAGCTCATCTTTCGAATCATCCCATTTATTTTCAGCAGTTTGTACTAGTAATAGGCGAGGTACCAGATTGGCAGATGCATTGCATATACCCAGTTGGTCAGTTCCTGAAAGGCCGATCGTTGGCCCCGTTAACTGGGGTACTAAGGAAACCGCTGACCGAGGAATATCGCCATAACATCTACAGGGTACGGAGTAACTTCAAGTACCAATTTGAGGAGATTATGAGAACAAGAGGAGATTATGAGAACAAATAGACTGATTGTCGGAATTCTAGCATTGCTGGTGATCGCAGCCGTGATGGCGCCTTCGCTGATGGCGCAGTCGCTGACTTCAGGGGAAGTAACTGGCACCGTGACCGATCCCAGCCATGCAGTCGTTCCTAACGCGACGGTAATACTAAAAAGCCTGGATACCGGAGCGACGCAACAGGGTACGACTTCGGGCACCGGATATTACCGATTTGCGCTGCTGAAGCCGGGCCACTACCAAGTTTCTGTTGCCCAGCCGGGCTTTGCCACGGTCGAGCAGCCGGTGGCGGTGACCCTCGGGCAGTCGACGACGGCGGATGTCACTTTGCAGATCTCGAAAACGGCCCAGACGATCGAGGTTTCTGCCATAACGATTCCGGTCATGACCACTAGTCCGAGTATCAGCACAGCATATTCCGAGATGGAAGTGCAGAGCCTGCCCAACGCAGGCGGTGACATCACCAACATCGCCCAAACCACTCCGGGCGCGGTCATGAACAACACCGGCGGTTACGGCAACTTTACCGTCAACGGTTTGCCCGCGACCTCGAATCTATTCACGGTCAACGGCGAGAATGACATGGACCCGTACTTCAACATCAACAACTCGGGCGCGACCAACCTAACGCTCGGTTCGGGTGAAGTGCAGGAAGCCACCATCGTCGCCAACCCGTACTCCGGCGAATATGGCCAACTGTCGGGCGCTCAGGTCAACATGATCACCAAGTCGGGCACCAACGCGTTTCACGGAACGGCCCAGTACTGGTGGAATGGCCGCGCCATGAACTCCAATAACTGGTTGAACAACAACTCCGACCCGATCGCGCCCAGGCCGTTCTCCAATGCCAACCAGTGGCTGGCCAATGTAGGCGGACCGATCGTGAAGAACAAGCTGTTCTTCTTCGTAGACACCGAGGGTTTGCGTTTTGTTCTTCCCAACGTCATTGCTACGAACATTCCGACGCCCGCATTCGCTACCGCCGTTCTGAACAACGTGCAAGCGTTGCAGCCGGCCGAGTTCCCGCTGTACCAGAAGATGATGAATTTGTTTGCCAACGCCAAGGGTGCCGGTACTGCGCAGCCGATTCCCAACAACAGCCAATGTACGGGGCTCAGGCTGCCGGGCTTCGATGGAACGACGCAGAATTGTTTCGCGTCGTTCAACGCTACTCCGAGCGCTCTCGCGAAGGAGTGGATCCTGGCCTTCAAGGTTGACTACAACATCAGTGACAAAGATCGGCTATCGGGCCGCTACAAGCAGGACCATGGCGTCCAGCCGACCTACCTGGATCCGATCAGTTCGAACTTCGACGCGCTGTCGATCCAGCCGTCGTGGGACATGCAGCTCCAGGAAACCCACGTCTTCTCGCCCAACATGACCAACGAGTTCACTGCTGCCGGCAGCCACTACGTGGCCCAGTTTGCGCAGAATGAGGCGCTGGCGCTCAGCACCTTCCCGCAGGCCCTCAATTTTGGTGGGACGAACCCCCTTGGCCCGGCAAGTAACGTAAACCGTATAGGCCTGATGTCTTCATTCCCACAAGGGCGCAACATTACTCAGTATCAGTTCATTGACAACCTGAGCTGGAACAAAGGCCACCACGCCTTCAAGTTCGGTGGCAACTTCCGGCGCTACGACGTGAGCGATCACAATTTCTTCTATGTTAATCCCGCGGTCTACTTCAGCCTGGCCACCAGCTCGGAAAACGCGCTGCAGGCCTTTACGGAAGGGCGGGCGGGCCAGTACCGCCAAGCCGACACCCTCGCGAGCAATGTTCCAATCGCTCTCTGGGGCCTCGGCGTTTATGGCATGGATGAGTGGAAGATAGCCAGCAACCTGTCGCTGACACTGGCGTTGCGCGTGGAGCGCAACTCGAACCCGGTCTGTCAGGCCAATTGCTTCGCCAACTTCAAGACGTCGTTCCCGAACCTCGCCAGCGTCCAGGCAGGCGCCAATGCCGGTGACGTTCCTTACACTTCGGACATCGCCTTCAACCAGCATCAGGCCTACCCGGGTATCGATTCGCTCGTCTGGTCTCCGCGCATTGGCTTCCGCTGGGATCCGTACAAGACCGGCAAGACCGTAATCAGTGGCGGCTTTGGCCTGTTCTATGATTCGCCGCCAGCCGGCCTGGTGGACAATCTGCTCACCAATCCTCCGGTGTCGGTTACCTTCCGCATTCGGCCTACGGGTGCTGGAACGAATGGCACGCTGCCCTTCGATCCCGGCGTAAACGGCTCGCAGTATGCCTACACGCAGTCGGCTAATATTTTCAACACTGGATTCCCGAACAATGCAACCTACAACCAGCTTCACGCAGCGTTGCTTCCGTTTGGGGTAAATTTCCTCGGTCCGGCTTTCAACGCGATAAACGGCACACTGCACGCCCCGCGTTGGCAGGAGTGGAGCTTGTCCTTGCAGCAGGAGCTCACTCCTAACACGGCCCTGATCCTCGGCTACGCTGGCAACCACGGGATTCGCATTCCGTACAGCAACTCCTGGTTCAATCAATACGATCCAGGCGGACTGTACGAAGGATTGGTTCCCGGCGCGCCTGCGGTGAGCAACTACGGAACTGTCGCACAAGTCCAGAGCGGTGCCGTCTCCAACTATAACGCCATAACCGTAAGCCTACGGAGCAACTTCTCGAAGTGGTTTTCGGGGCACGCGAATTACACCTGGGCCCACAACATGGATGAGCTCTCCAACGGCGGTATCTTCACCTACGGCGACTCGCTCACCTTAACGCAAATTTGCCCTGGAAGCCTCAAACAGTGCAACTACGGCAGCTCGGATTATGATGTCCGCAACTCGTTCAACGCGGACTTCGTCTTCCATCCTACGTTCCATATAGGCAACAAGTTCGCCGGCGCCGTGGCCAATGGCTGGGAGTTCACCAGTAAGGTCTTCTGGCGCAGCGGACTTCCGTTCTCGGTGGAAGACGGCAATACCGAAGGTTCTGTCGTCAATGGCGTCGCACCCATCCTTGGCTATCCTGTACTTCCGGGGAATGCGCCTGGACAGGGTAGTTGTGGCGCGGGAGCGGCGAGTATTAACGGAACCGGGATTCCGTGTATAAACTCTGCCGCCTTCGTTGATTCGGCTTCTGGAAGCTTTGTCGGCTACCCAACCTTCTCACCGCAGCGGCGCAACCAGTATGTTGGGCCGCACTTCTTCGACACGGACCTGAGCATCTTCAAGAACTTCAATATTGGAGAGCGCATGAAGTTCGGAGTGGGCATGCAGGCCTTCAACATCTTCAACCACCCCAACTTCTCCAACCCCGATGCTTTCCTGGGTGACTCGACGTTCGGACAGATCTCGGCCATGCAGCCCCTGCCGACAAGTCCCTACGGAGTGTTCCTGGGCTTCGACTCGTCAGTGCGCGTGATCCAGTTCTCGGGCAGGATTACCTTCTAGCCAGTTCGACTTGCTTTACTTCGGCGGCCTCGTTTTCGGGGCCGCCGTTTTTTTCTGCATGTGTCAGTGCTCGGCCTTGGTTTTCAATCTGACCACTGGCAACTGTTCTGTTACACTGCGATTTTCGAGGTCACCATGTCGAATCCTCCGCAGCCATCGATTCAGTTGACCAACACCCCCGACTACCGCGAAAGCTATGCCAACAGCGTGCAGGTGCGAGTGAACGTTTGGGACTTTTTCCTGATATTTGGCACCCTGCAACAGCAGGACGAAACCCGGGTGGACGTGCGCAACTTCCAGGGGATCTATTTGAGTCCGCAGCAGGCGAAAGCGCTGTACACCATCCTGCAGCAAAACCTGGTGAACTACGAGAACACCTTCGGCGAGATCAAACTGGATCCGCGCATGGGTCCCGGGACCGGCCCGATTCATTAAGAGGCTTGCCGCGTCGGTTATTTTGGGCGTCGCAGAGGTAGGCGTTTGGCAGGTGCGAATTCCAGGACCTGTGTAATGTCCTCTTCCTGAAGCTCTGGATACTCGCGAAAGAGTTCCTCCCGATCAGGATAGGTGGCAATTGCCTCCAGGACCCGTCGAACGGTCAGGCGCATATTTCGAACGCACGGTTGCCCGTTCATCTGGTCCGGGTCAAGGGTGATGCGGTCAAAGCCAACTACGCTCGGGGCTCTTTCCATACGGTGATGTTATCTCCGGTGTTCTTGGATGGTCAATGCCTGCGTGCGGTGAGCGGACGCTTCTGCACCATGAGAAGAGAAGGCGCCTGGCGGTCGGCTGACACGTTGCAGAAATGAGAAAACCTGCGGACAACTTGCGGGTGTCGGGTTTTCAGGCCCGCCTGCGCGAATACCTGTTCGCTTATGCGCTCATCTTTACCTTCCTGTTCGTCACCCATGCTCCTTTACTGCGGCTGCCGTACTTCTGGGATGAAGCCGGCTACTTCATTCCCGCGGCGCGCGATCTCTTACTCACCGGGTCGCTGATTCCGCACACCACGCTCTCCAACGCACATCCTCCGCTGGTGATGCTGTGGTTGGCGTTCTGGTGGAAGTTCAGTGGCTTCACCCCGGCGGTGACCCGAACTGCGATGCTGCTGGTCGCCGCATTTGCCCTGCTGGGGTTATGGCGGCTCGCGCGCGACGTAGCCAATGAGCAGATCGCCGCCGCCACCGTCCTGTGCACCGCGGTCTACTCCGTGTTCTTTGCACAGAGTTCGCTGGCCCACCTCGACATGATGGTTTGCGCCCTGACGCTTTGGGGACTGGCAATGTACGTGGAACGAAGACCTGTGGCCACCATCGTGTTCTTCGCCTTGGCGCCTCTCGCCAAAGAGACCGCCATCGTCACCCCTTTGGCGCTGCTGGCCTGGGAGTTGCTTTGTCCCGTGCTGCAAGGCAATACACGGCGAGCCGAAGCACTCTGCTTGTATCGGCGAAGACCACTGTCTGCGGTCTGGTTTCTGCTGTGTCTGTTTCCACTCGCGCTCTGGTTTCTCTACCACCATAGCCGAACCGGCTTCTACTTCGGCAATCCGGAATACCTGCGCTACAACCTGGAAGCTACGCTCAACCCACTTCGCATCCTTCTTGCCATCCTGGTACGGCTCTGGCACACGCTGGGCTACCTGAACCTGTTTGTGCTGACGCTGGCCGCAGCCTACGCCATGAGCCGCCCTCCACTACAGCAGCCCGATGGCACGCAGCGGCCCCGGATTCCCATCAACGTGCAGCTTGTGTTTGGGGTGGTCATCCTGGCGCACGTCCTGGCTCTGTCAGCCCTCGGGGGCGCGGTGCTGGCTCGCTACATGCTTCCTGCCGTGCCGCTGGTGGTCTTGCTTTGTGTTTCCACGCTGTGGCGGCGCATCCGGCATTGGGCTTGGTGGATCGCGTTAACATGCGCAGCTTTTATCTTCGCGTTGCTGACTCCGCCGCCGTATCGGATCGCTCCGGAAGACACGTTGCTGTACCGCGATTACGTCATTCTTCACAAACAGGCGGCCGACGAATTGGCGACGCGCTTCCCGCATGCACGCGTGCTCACCGCGTGGCCGGCTTCCGATGAACTTACGCGCCCGTTCCTGGGATACGTCAAGGAGCCACTCACGGTGGTACCCATCGAGACCTTCTCGGCGCTCGAAATTGAACGGGCCGCCCAAGCCACCGATCAGTTTGACGTCGCGCTGCTGTTTCCGACCAAGTGGCAGCCACCGCACCCTCTCTTCCGCAGTTTGCCCTTCGGTAAGGAACTTCAGGAACGCTTTTTCGACTATCACGAGGAACTGGCCCCGCAGCAAGTAGCGAACATCCTCGGAGGGCGGACGGTACGTTACCTGAATCGCAACAACGAGTGGGTGGCCATCGTCGTGATCGAGAAAGTCGAAAACGCGGCAGCCCGCGATAGGGACTTGCACGGCACTCCTTAATTGCTAGAACAGACCTTTTGATTTGTCATCCCGACCGAGGACTTTAGTCCGCGTGGAGGGACCTGCTTTTCCGGCCTTTGGCGGCTTGTGAAAAGAACTTGTGCGGTCCACCCAGAGGGCCTGAGGCCCACGCTCTGCACTCCTTCGAACAGTTAAACTGTCAGCAGATGGCACGCACCACCATCCTGGAATATCTCGACAACTTCCGCCGCCACGCTCGGGAGGTGGCCTACGTTCACCATCGCGGCTATCGCATGCAGCGATGGACCTATGGCGATGTGCTGACGAGCGCCTACCGCTTTGCGCGCGATCTTGAACAGCGCGGCATCGGCAAGGGCGACAAGGTCCTCATCTGGGGTGAGAACTGCGCCGAGTGGGTGATTGCATTTTTCGGATGCCTGTTGCGCGGCGCCATCGTGGTGCCCATCGACAAGATTGCGGCTCCGGATTTCGCTCAGCGTATTGCGCAACAGGTGGACGCCAGGCTCTGTGTCCGCTCGATGCAGAACCACATCGCGGACGTCGCAGAGATCAACCTGGAAACCTTGCGCGAGCAGATTGCCAATCGTTCCGGCGAACCAGTTGTTCCGCCACCGCTCACGCGGGATGACATCGTGCAGATCGTTTTCACGTCCGGTACGACTGCCGAGCCGCGCGGTGTGGTCATTTCGCATGGCAACATCCTGGCCAACCTCGAGCCGCTGGAGCGCGAGATCGGGAAATACCTCCGCTACGAGCGCATTTTTCATCCTCTGCGTTTCTTGAATCTGCTGCCGCTCAGCCACATCTTTGGGCAGTTCCTCGGAATCTTCCTGCCGCAATTGCTGGCAGCCACCGTGATCTTCCAGGACACGCTCAACCCGACGGAAGTTCTGCACGTCATCAAGAAGGAACGCGTATCGGTGGTGGTCGCGGTCCCGCGCCTACTGGAGTCGCTGAAAGACAAGCTCGCGCGCGATTTCGACGCGGCCGGCCAGCGGGAGTGGTTCCAACGACAATTCGAAACCGCAAACAACCAGCACTTCGTAAGGCGCTGGTGGCGCTTCCGCAAAATTCACAACCAATTCGGATGGAAGTTCTGGGCCTTCATCTCAGGAGGCGCAGCGCTCGACGCCGACACCGAGGAATTCTGGCGGCGTTTGAGCTTCGTGGTCATTCAAGGCTACGGCCTGACAGAGACGACATCGCTGATTTCCTTGAACCATCCGTTTCGTACCGGCAAACGCTCGATCGGCAAAGTGCTTGAAGGCCGCGAGATCAAGCTGGATGAGAACGGCGAAATCCTGGTACGCGGCGCAAACGTCGCGGCCGGTTATTGGCAAGGAAAAGAACTGAAGCCGGTGTTGAGCGAGGACGGTTGGTTTCGCACCGGCGACCTCGGCGAACTCGACCCCGAAGGCAATCTGTATTTCAAGGGCCGTAAGAAAAATGTCATCGTCACCCGCGAAGGAATGAACATTTATCCCGAGGACCTGGAGAATGCGCTGCGCCAGCAGCCTGGCACACGCGAGTGCGTGGTTGTCGGACTGGAGCAAGGCGGGAACGCTGAGCCTTGCGCGGTGCTTATCCTGCGAGACTCTGTCGATCCCGAGTCGCTGGTCAGGCGTGCCAACCAGCAGCTCGCGGAATATCAGCAGATGCGCCGCTGGTTGGTGTGGCCCGAGCAAGACTTCCCGCGCACGCCCACGCAGAAGCCAAAGACCGCGGCGATCCAACAGGCGGTCGAGCAACACTTCGCCTCGGGCGACGATAGAGCGAGTGTGCCGCAGGGCGCTTTGGCAGAGCTGATCGCGCGCGTCACCGGGCGCAGCACCGGCCCGCTCACCCCCGATGCCCGGCTCGACGGAGACCTGAACCTGAGCTCCATGGACCGCGTCGAACTGATGAGTGCGCTGGAAGACCGCTACCAGGTCGATCTCAACGAGGCGAACTTCACCAGCGTCAGCACGGTTGGCGATCTCGAACGTTTGCTGCGCGGGCCGCAGAAGTCGCCGCAGAGCGGGTATCGCTATCCGCGATGGGCGCAGCGCTGGCCCATCGGGTGGATTCGCAGCTTCATCTACTACCTGCTCACCTGGCCAGCGACCATGATCATGGCGCACCCCAAGATTATTGGCCGCGAAAACCTTCGCGGTATCGACGGGCCGTTCCTCATCAGCTGCAATCACGTCACCTACATCGATGTTGGCTTCGCGCTGATCGCGCTTCCGCCCCGTGTGCGGCACAAGCTCGCGGTCGGCATGTGGGGAGAGATGCTGTGGGAGATGTGGCGGCCGCCAGCGACCTGGAATCCGTTCGTGCGCTGGGCGTATCGAGCCGGCTACTACCTGGTGGTTGCGCTGTTCAACGTCTTTCCGCTGCCGCAGCAGTCAGGCGTGCGCGAGAGTTTCGCCTACGCCGGTGAATCGGTGGATCGAGGCTACAGCGTTCTGGTTTATCCCGAAGGCGCGCGCACATCGGATGGCAAACCGTCCCAGTTCCGCTCGGGTGTCGGGATGCTGGCAGCGCGCCTGAACATTCCCGTTGTCCCCATGCGAATCGATGGTTTGTACCAGATGAAGATGGCTGGCCACAAGATCGCGCGCCCGGGAGAACTGAAGGTCGTGATCGGCAAGCCAATGCGCTTCCCGCCGGAAACGCCAGCCGAGGAAATCACCAACCAAATTGAGCATGCTACTTGGTCGATGTGATTGAGAATGGGTCAGCTCTCGGCTGGCAACGATTCATTTCAATACATTGAGTCTCAGTCTTCTGAGTACATGAAGAAACTGGCCGCCTCAGTCAGCCCGGCACCGTAAAAGCGAACTCCATGGGCACGCAGAATTGCGAAGAAACTGTCCGCTCCGACGTAATCGTTACTGTTACGTGAAGGTAGCCAGCCCTGCTCAAGTGCCTCATAGGCAATGAGCCAGTGACAATCATAGAGATTCGCGGTTGTCATGTAGCTGCGCCACTTTGCAAATCCCGAAGTGGTACGCCGCATACTTATCGTAAATATCCGCCAACACTGGCAACATGCTTGGCTCGCCTAATGCCGCTTTCAAGAGCAACGCTTCACAGAAGCTCCAATTCTCATCCTTGATATCGGCACTTAATGTCTGTTTTGCCGCATAAGTGAGAACACTGTCGGCAGGGAAGTTCTTTGCGTACTCGAATGCGCGATCAAAAAGAGTTAGCAAGTCTGTTGCTTGCGGTTGGCCGGTGTCCCGAATCGTAAGTGTTCGAAGCTCACCCTTCCATGGTGGTTCTAGCCTTTCAGGCAACTGAACAACTTCCGTCTTGGGATCGTTTATCTCGAGGTCGAACTCGCGTGAGACCTCGTGCAAAGCAGCCAGTCCTTTTTCTGCTTCGGAGACCGTTGAGAAGTACAAATAGTAATCGTCGATTGATCTGGTCCCCCGCAGCGAGTGAAGTCTGGTTTCAAGCTGCAGATCCAGTACGGTCCCCAAAACTTCACCGATGAGGAAGGAGGTGTCGGGACCAATTGGGATGCCCCCAGTCTGTTTATCCTGTGTTTCCCTCAGCCAGAGATCAAGGCGGTTACCTAATAAATTGAATTTCTTATCGGACCTCGCCGCGCTCTTGCTGTGAAGAGCCCACGGCACGCTGTGGGTATAAATTGAAGGATAGTAGCGAGCGATATCAGTCTTCAGTAAGTATCGGGCGCCTACAGATCGTTGGGCCCGGTATAGCGGCTGTTCGTTGAGGCCGTTTGTGGCTTCAAGCGCGCGGTCGACGCTTGGCTTCGGAACACTAAGGGATATAGGAGACTTGCTACAGAAAGCCTGAAGCATCTGCCAATTCTTTGCTATTTCATCAGATAAAATGCATTGATGTAGCGGGTTCGGAATCGACAGAGATCTTCGCAAGTGTTTGCGCTTGGGAACGGAATGAGTGACGCAACGACTTCGCGGAACCCCCGCGCCTTTCACCTTATTAAGAATATCCAAGACCTTGGGTTCGATGTAGGAAAGCATGTCGGGAACAGCAACTGCAAGAGCGAGAGAGTTCACGGGCGGAATTACTCGATCAGGGAAGTAGCCTCTTGTCATCAGATCCTCAACGGACAAGAGTGGGGGGATGTTTACGGAGGGCATGGATGATTGGAAGTTAAATCATAAATGCAAAATCATCCAGAACAAACGGTAAGGCGAACCCCGAAATTCGACTGAACGGAGGCCGGGTGGCCCAGGCTTCCACTCAGACCACGAATTCCGCAGCCCCAGTTTCTGCTTGACAGCACTCTTCCCGATAGGGAAACTAGAGCAGTTTAAGAATTACTGTAGTCGAGCGAGCACGGGTAGAGCGGCGCTTCAGCGCCGCGTTCCCGCTGATCCTTCACCTCCGAGCCGGCTTCAGCCGGCGGCACCTAGACTACACAAATAACTAAACCGCTCTAG
>DATCCF010000083.1:0-19414 GCA_036511435.1 Terriglobales bacterium
GCCTTTATCGGGCGCAGCCATGATCTCGTTCATGACCTGGCCGGCCGCTTGTAAACGCGCAGCGGTGTCTTGCTGCCCCGGACCAGCGAACGCAAAGGTGGCCAAAGACAACGTTAACAAAGCAATTGCGTATTTCTTCATAAGAACACCTCCTTTGATCTGATCCCACGTGATGTTGTGGGCGAACTTGTGAGGGTGAGATCCGCCGAAACATCAGAACTGCTCGACTGCCAAATCTCTTCGACGTTTATCAGGACGGCTCTATGTCAATCGAACCGTCCTGATCCTTCCATTTCACCGGTCTAAATCCACTGCAGCCTAAGCCGGCTTTTTCTTCTCTTGATCGTGTTTCTCCTGCGCCGGCTGCGGAGTCTTGGGCTGTCCGCTCGGGACCTCCTGTTTCGGCTGAACTGGCACGTTCGGCTGGTTTCCGGGCTTCTGCGGATCGCTGTGCTGTGGGTTGCGAGTTTCTTGATCCAACATTTTACTTCTCCTTTGCTTGTCTTTCTGTTGTTGGTAAGTTGTTGCAATCGTGTTAACTGATTTTGGTGTTCAACGGGGACAGCAGCGCAGGCTCGTGCGAGGAAGTGTTTGGTTCGTGGGGCCGATATGTGTGGCCCGCTTTAATACAGAACTCCGAGCGCACAAGATGACGCCCGCCGAATCTCTGCAGTACTGAGCGGGGAACGGCAGGGCGTCAGTCGCTCCGAAAACAGGAACATGCTCCGGACAGAGCCCGCCTAATTTACTTCTCGAGCACTTTTTCGATCTGCCCGACCTTTTTTTCAACTTTGCCGGCCCTGTGTTCGGCTTTGCCTTCAGCCTCTAAGTCAGGATTGTTCGTGACTTGGCCCACCTTCTCTTTGATTTCGCCTTTCACTTCATGAAAAGTGCCTTTAATCTCATCCTTCGTACTCGTGCTCATCGATTTTCTCCTTATCCTTAGAGAATTGCCTAATTAAGGAGCGGGACTTCCGTTACCCGCCCCGACAGAAATGCCATGAACGAGAATCGGACTCGATTCCGAGGCCGACGTTGACTGACTGGCGGAGATGCTGCTTACATGCCAGGTCGCGTTCCAGAGCGGCTATTTCGCTTCCAGAACAAGGTCGCGTTAAGCGCGCCCGCGCCCCCAGTACCAACCGCCTCCACCAAGCAAGAACACAACCAAGACGATAATTAAAATCGTTTCTAGACTCATTGAAGTTCTCCGAACGGTTGACTTGTAAGGTTGGCGGCAGCCTGGACGGTACGCTTTACAAGTAGCCGCTGGGTACGCCACTCTTGGCGCGGCATCGGACCTGCGTAACCCCGTCTATGAAAACAATGACAGGTCGAGGCTTGCGAGTCTGTACAAAATTGAACACCGCCTACGGTCAAACCGGTGGCATCGTTTTGATTCGGTGAGTCCGCAGGCCCAGCCTACCGCGTAGAAACTGGCGAGACTGTACACAATCGATCAAACGTTTGAAATCCGCTGAAGAGCCGGCTTAGCCGGCTGTTGCTGATCAGCGTGTTAGCCGTCGTGACGATCGCCGCCAGTACTGCCGCATACGTCAGTCGGAAGACTCTTGCGGTTTACTCCGCTACCAGTGTCGCCGTTAGATACGACTGCGATTCTCGCCGTGCTTTACTGTTGCTGGTACAAGCGTTTAGTTCTAGTTCTATCGGAGGCACGCGCCACTTTGACAGAGAACACCGTGCGTCTTAGTGGTGTTCGACCAATTCTGCCGCTTCTGCCTCGGCTTTCGTCTTGTGTACTGTCCCGTCCGGGTGGTTCGGCGGAGAATAGATCGTAGATAGCTTCAACATCGCCGTCTTCGACGTATTAACTACGTTGTGGTAAGTCCCCGCCGGAACCACGACGGCATCTCCGTCGTGCACCGGGCGTTCCTCCTTCTCGTTGAAAATGAATTTGGCCTCCCCCTGCTCGATGCGGAAGAACTGGTCGACATTCGGATGCACTTCATCACCAATCTCTTCGCCCGGCCGTAAGCACATCACAACAAGCTGAGCGTGCTGAGCCGTGAATAGTACGTGCCGAAAATACGTGTTCTCGAGACTTTGCTTTTCAATCGCTCCAACATATTCAGTCATGGTCCCGGTCCCCTTGTGTCTTTACGGTTCATGAGCGTGTCCTCCTGCAAAACTGCGCGGAAAATCCGCAGCGTTACCGGGCAGCCGCCAATGGCCTGCCGGGTTGGTACAACGGCATTCCCAATACGCCGATCCACACTACCCCTAAGGTCTTTTCGACTTTGCCGGTTCACTTCTGAATGGCCTATCGAGTTTTTACCGCTTTCAGCTTTCCTTTCAACTTTGCGACGACTTCTTTGGCATGGCCTATTCGCTGTTGAACCTTGCCCACTTTCTTTTCGGATTTCCCTTCGCCTTTCAAAGTGCGGTCATTGGTAGCCTTTCCGACCTGCTCCTTGATGGCGCCTTTCACTTCGTGGAAGCTCCCCTTGATCCTGTCTTTCGTGCTGGTTTTCATATTTCTCCTTCGTCCCTCGTAAAGCTCGGATTGCCGATCTTCTGAGCTTCGTTGGGACTCGACACTTTTGTAATCTCTAGGCCTTTCTGCGGTCTGAGCAGAATTGAACATCTCCGGAAAACGGCCTCGGCTTCATCCCGAAACGGGACGCCAAGCGAGATTGATTGTTCGTGGGAACAGGAGTGAAAAGGGTGCGCCCGGCTCACTGACTCTTCCGGTCAATGAAACCGGGCGCTTGGTTCAGCCCGCTACCCTCTCAGTCTCGCTATTGAAGCGGCTGGAAGCCGAGGACTTGCGACAAGATCGCGTCAAGCATGCTATAGGAGCCGTTGGCATAGACGCCATACTGATACCGGCTGTTGTAGCCATCCTGATAGCCGCGACGGAATCCCTGGCGAAAGTAGTAGTTGTAATCGTCCCGCTCTACGTAGTAGCCGTTGTAGCCGTAGTTCGCATCCTGATAGGCATAAGAGCTTCGGTAGTTGGAACGCCAGTGGTCCTGGCGGTCTGCCGCTCCTGCCTGGAAGCCCTCCTGGTAACCGTAGTTCACAGCCTGGCGGAGCAAATCTGCGCCGTATTGATTCGTCTCGTAGTAGCGGCCGCCCCGATGGTAACGATAGATCGGAGGCGTGTAGAAGTAGGGATCGTGATCGTAATCGGGGTGACGGTCGTTCTGGAGAAATACTTGCTGTTGACGCTGGCGCTCCAGATAGTCTTGCTGAAAGCGGTACTGCGCCATACGCTTTTGTTGCTGCAACTGTGCTGTCTGCTGTTGCAGGACACGCTGCTGCTGATCCAGATGTTGACGGTACTGCGTCAGGCGCTGCTGCTGCTGCTGAACAAGCTGCTGCTGACGCTGTTGTGAAAGACGCTCTCCCTGCTGTTGCTGCTGCTGGGCGCGCTGTTGCTGCTGTTTATTCTGCTCTTGCTGTTGTTGCTGCTGGGCGCGCTGCTGCTGCTGTTTATTCTGCTCTTGCTGTTGTTGCTGCTGGGCGCGCTGCTGCTGTTGCTTGTTCTGCTCTTGCTGCTGCTGTTGCGTAGCGCGCTGTTGCTGCTGCTTGTTCTGCTCCTGCTGCTGTTGCTGCTGGACGCGCTGTTGCTGCTGTTTATTCTGCTCCTGCTGCTGTTGTTGCTGAGCGCGCTGTTGCTGCTGTTTGTTCTGCTCTTGCTGTTGTTGTTGCTGGGCGCGCTGTTGCTGCTGCTTGTTCTGCTCCTGCTGCTGTTGCTGCTGAGCGCGCTGTTGCTGCTGTTTGTTCTGCTCCTGCTGCTGTTGCTGCTGAGCGCGCTGTTGCTGCTGTTGTTGGGGCTTAGCCTGTTGTCCGCCCGGCGGCTTTGCGGGCTTGGCTTGCTGTGGCGGCTTGGCTTGCTTTTCGCCCTGCTGCTCTTGCTTCTGCTTTTCGACTTGCTGCTCCGTCTGTGCGTAGGCGAGAGCAGCGGTTCCGAGAAGCAAAGATAGAACGGCTGTACTGATAACTCCAACTCGTTTCATGGGACGTTGCCTCTATTGCAGCTTAAACGCAGCAGAGATGATTAACTGTCTCCTTTTGCACACCCAGGAAAACCAATGAGTCACTATGTGCAACTGTCCACCGAGTAAGGTTTCGGCACAGGGGCTCCAACATCAGCTCGGCGGACCTCTGCCGATGAAATTAGGCATTTCGCACAGTACGGCCATAGCAAACGAAGGGATTCTACTGACCTGCGACAACCCGGAGCGGTCAAATATGCTCAGTATTCGGGACGCACAACCTTCAAGATAGTAGCTGCAAAGTTTGTTGTAAGGAGACTCATAATGAAGATAGCGACAATGTTCCTGCCATGCCTCATGGTATTGGGTGCCTCGGCGCTGGCGATGCCACCTCCGCCGCAGACGAATTCACCCGATCCTGGCACACAGCAAACGACACAAGTCGTGGAAACCAAGACCACGATAACGACCTTCCGCGTGAATGTAGTGAGTCGGACGGTGCAGGCGGTCAACTATCGCCACCGCGGTGGAGCGACGAAGCTGAATTTCGCAGGAACCGATCTGATGCCTGCGGCCAACGGCGAAGCCAAGGTGGAAAGCAAGAAAGGTTACATCGAAATCGAAGTCGAATTTGGCAAGCTGGCGAAGCCCGCGACCTTCGGCAACGAATATCTGACCTATGTGATGTGGGCGATTAGTCCTGAGGGCCGCGCCGTGAACCTCGGGGAAGTATTGGTAGGCGACAACGACCGCAGCAAACTGGACGTCACCACCGACCTGCAGGCATTCGCGCTGATTGTTACAGCGGAGCCGTATTATGCCGTCCGCCAGCCCAGCAACGTCGTCGTGCTCGAGAACGTCGTTCGGGAAGACACCAAGGGAACGACCGAGGCCATGAACACCAAATACGACCTTCTCGAACGTGGCGGGTATATTCCCACCGGCTACAAGTTCGACCCGGTCGTGCTGAACACCAGGCTGCCATTGGAATTCTTCGAGGCGCGTAATGCTCTGCGCATCGCACAGTCGGTTGGGGCAGAGAAGTACGCCAGCTCCAGCTACCAGCATGCTGTCAGCCTGATGGACCAGGCGGACGGATACGCTACAAGCAAGCACATCGACAGAAAACAGATGATTGCCGTGTCGCGCGAAGCCGTACAGACGGCGGAAGACGCCCGCGAGATTGCAGTCAAGAAGCTGATTGCGGAACATCAGTCGAACCAACTGCAGGCGTCCGCCCAGGCAGCGGACGACGCGACCCGGCAGAAGGAACTGGCGCAGGCGGATGCTGCCAAAGCGAAGTCGGACATGGAGCTAAGCCAAGCCAACTCAGCCAGTCAAGTAGCTGCGGCGCAAGCCGATACTGAGCAGGCTCGCCTGGCGGCAGCTCAGGCCCAGCAGCAGCTGCAGGCAGCCGAAAGCGACAAAGCAGCTATGCGCGCCCGGTTGTCGCAGCAACTGAACTCCATCCTGCAAACGCGCGATACCGCACGTGGGCTGATTGTTAGTATGTCGGATGTCCTGTTTGACACCGGCAAGTACACGTTGAAGCCGGGCGCCCGAGAGAAACTCTCCAAGGTTGCCGGTATCTTGATTGCCTATCCTGGACTCAACATTGCCGTTGGAGGATACACCGACAATGTGGGCACCGACCAGCTCAACCAAAGCCTATCTGAGCAACGTGCCGGGGCCGTGCGCGATTATCTCGTGCAACAAGGCGTATCGACAAAGTTCATAACAGCGCAAGGGTTTGGCAATACGCTGCCGGTAGCCTCCAACGATAACTCCGCCGGACGGCAGGAGAATCGGCGGGTTGAACTGGTCGTATCCGGTGAGTCAATCGGGAACGAGGTAACCGTCACAACTGGAAGCGTGCAGTAAGCGACAATTGCGGTTTTCCGCAAAGCGCGATCCACATCAGAATCGCGTTTTTTGGGGTTACGAAGCCGCTCAACTTCTTCCGGCCGTTTGGTGGAGCTAGTCGGGATCGAACCGACGACCTCATCGTTGCGAACGATGCGCTCTCCCAGCTGAGCTATAGCCCCACAAGGGTTGGGAACGAGGGAAGTGCGGGCGGCGCTAACGCGGCGCTCGCGCGTCTCTCATTATACAAAGAATGCCCGGCGCAGGAATACGAGGCCGCCAACTCCCGATGGATCGCGCGAAGTAATCTATGACCTTCCGGCGATTCGCTGTGCAAACGCTTTGAGCGGAAATCTGATTCCTTCGAACAAGATCTTCCGGCTGAACTTGGACTTGCCGGCTTCGCGTTCGGAGAAAATGATGGGGAACTCGCAAAACCGCGTTCCGCGCCGGTGCAGGCTGAATTTCATTTCCATCAGGAAGGCATAACCCTCGGAGCGGATGTGGTCCAGGTCGATTCCTCGAAGCACGCCGGCTTGGTATCCGACAAAACCTGCCGTCATGTCATGGATCGGCACTCCGGTGAGAATGCGGGCGTACAGATTCGCGCCAAAACTGAGAAACCGCCTGGAGAAGCTCCAATTCTTCGCGCCACCGCCCGCCACATAACGGGAACCAATCACTACCTGACATGTCTTGAGCAACTCGATCATGCGGGGTAGTAATTCGGGTGGGTGCGACAAGTCGGCGTCGGACTGGATCACGTAGCTGGCAAGGTCCTTCCGCAGGATCTCTGTCATCGCATCGCGGCACGCCGATCCATAGCCGCCTTTGCCCGGACGTGCCATCAAGTGAACATGGCTGTCGTTCTCCTGAATGCGGCGGATCTCATCCGCCGTGCCGTCGGGAGAATTGTCGTCCACAAAGAAAATCGGTTCCTCGCCGACGGCTTTTCGGATTCTGGCTACAAGGACAGCAATGTTTCCCCTCTCGTTGTACGTGGGGATGATCAGCATTGGGCCGGCCTTCCAAAGTATGGGTTCATCATATGCAGAATCGGCAATCCTACAGGATGCAGTAGCTCAGTCGTCAATTATTGCGGAGGCATCGTGAGCCAGACCGCGTCGGCTGACTCGAGTGTGATCGCGTCCGGCGTTTGTGAGACCCAATCCAGCGGCGTCGCGACCAAGCGCAGCTTGGTGATCGCGGATCGTGGACTCGGCCGCCAATGGCTCTCGTCCGCCTCAAAATAATGAACGAGGTCTGGTGCACTGCAAGGATAAAACCAGACTTCCGTCGAGACATTAGGCGGCAACACGAACCATTGCAGGGTCTGGCTGCCATCCGCGCGCGTGATTTCCACCTGCATCCGCTCCGGCTTGCGCAGCTTCCACAAGGCGCCGTAGCGCACCGTGAGGCGCAGCCGCAGGAAATCTGCATTCGCGGGCCAGTTGGGCGCTCCGAGATCAATGGTCGAGCTGCGTTCGGTTATCGGGTAGGTTTGCGCCGTCAGTCCCAGTGGTTGCGACTGCATCGAGATTCGAGAGGCTCGCGAGTCGTCCCTCAGCAGTCCGAAAACTCCGGGGCTGAGTTGTTGCTCCGAGCGATAGTGATGCAGCAGCCAGAACCAAACCTCCGGAGTGCGCGTGAAATTGGCGACACCATCCACCGGCAGACTCAGGTCAAGATTGCGCCAGTAGGCTATCTCGTTATTGGACCAATGACTCAGGTCAGGATCGGGCAAGTACAGTCCCGTGGGGGCCGGCGCGCGCTCCAACCCGGCGATCTCCAACTGTGCTAAATCTGCGCCGCTCGCGGTGTAGGCCTGCATCAGCCCTCCCGCCACGTTACGGCGCGAAGCAATCCCGAACATAGTCTGGTAAGGGAAGACCACGATGGAGTCATTGGTTCCACTGTGCTGTTGCAGGTAGCCGGCAGCCGATTGCAACATTCCGGTGAACGCCGGTGCATAGCAGACGCGATCGAATTCGGTGAAGCCAGCGGGACAGTCGGTTAAAGGGTTTCGCAACCCCGCATAGAGCTGAGTGAGGCTCGAGGGCTGAAACGCCGCCTCTCCGAAGAAGACCGAACACAAGAGCGCCACCATTACCGCAGCCATGGAAACGTTGGGCGATTCGAATGAGAACAAGATTGCGCCTGCCAGGAAAACCATGGCGAAACATGCCGAAACGATGTGGCCGGTATCGGCACGCACCAGACCGCTCTGTAGCATCACCAGGGTGAAGACAAAACCGCCGAGCAGGAAGCCGGTTCGCTGCGCGATCGCCGCATTGCCACTCCTTCGAGTGACGGCACGGAGTAGAAAAATCACAGCTCCGGCTACCAGGGTTCCGAACAGATGAGCTGCTCCCATCGTCGACATGTGGAACGGTGTAGCCCAGCGATAGGCAGACACCTGCGCGAAAGAATCTCTCCAAAAGCGAAAATCGAAGGGTTTGGCGAATACCCAATTAATCGCGATCACGAGCACTGCCGAGCCTGCCACAATCGACAGCACCGCCAGCGAAAATCTCCTGACGCCTTGTATTGCGCGGCGCGTATCGATGGCCACTGCTGCGAGCGTAACCAACAGTGCCGACATCGCGTATATTCCCTGGTCGGCAGCTACCAGGAATGCGGTTGCGCACAGCACGGCAGCCACGCATCCGAAGGCATATGGCTTCGCGCGGCCTTCGGCGATCGCGTACCAGCCGCGCAGGAATACAGCGAAGGCGAAAGTCGCGAGCGTCGTCCGCAACGACGGTCCCCAGAAGATGCACAGCAACAGCAGCAGGAGAAATCGCTTCCAGGGGCGTTGCTCCGGGAGCAGGAGTCGCAGCGTCAGAAACCCGAAAAGTACGGCGCACCACAGTGGCACCGTGTCCCAGGTCGGATAAATGCCTCCCATGGACACTCCCATGGAACGCCCCGGCACGCTGCAGAGCCACTGGAACAGGGGACCATGAGTAAAGGCGACATCGCGACCAACCCAGATTCCGCGCGACGCTTTGAATACGGCGTCGAGATGCCAGTTGTCATCGATGAAGCCCGGGTTTTGGATCACGACCACCGTATGCGGCGAAAGCCATGCCGCTGGCACCGAGGCCAGCACGATCAGCAACACTGCGAGAAAGTCCCAGTATCGTCCAAGGCGCTCCAGCGGCCGCTTCCTGGCGGTCCGGGGCGCCGGCGCGTCGCTTACCACAGGATCGAGTCTCTCCATCATTGAATTCAGCATACCTCGCCGCAGGGTAATCGTGACTTCTTTTGCCTGTTGGCTTTGAAGTGGCTAAAGCGGCTTCGACCTATTGCATCGCAGCACCTCATTCCGGCGCTCGCTTCCGGCGTGCAAAAACGCATCGGAACGTGGACTAAGGCTTCCGGAAAATGGTAGTGGGGCGGCTAAGGAGTTGCCAGAACATCGCCCCACGCTGCGAGGAAACTCGGGCAAGCTTCGATCACGAGCTGACCCAGCCAAAACGCTTCGGCCAGACGAGCGCCCGGTTCCATGCAGAATGCCAAACAAAACGGCGATGCGCCGTATTGGCGGAAACTCAATCGAGGCGTGAAACGGACAGGAAGCTGCGTTCGGCAGTGCAGTACCAAAAGCGAAGGGGACGCTTGCGCGCCCCCTTGGTTGAATGGAAAAGCAGCTACTTCTTTTTCTTCTTCGCTGCCTTCTTGGTAGCCTTCTTCTTAGTTGCCATTGTTCTATTCTCCCTTCCATTTGTCATGGAATATTGCGATTCAAACTTTCATCGCAATTTGTTAGTTGTATAGAGTCATTGAAAAAAATAGTCAAGCAAAAAACGCACAGCAATGTGCAGAACTCGGTGGCGCGTGAGGGTGCCCCCAGCTCAACGCTTGCGAGAAACGCTCGCGCTGGCTCCCTCGCGCTGGCATCGCCGATTTTACGCATGCGTGAAAGGCGCATGAACACTGGCTATTTCAGCATCCACAAAACAAGGCCGATGAAAGCGTCGTGCCACGCGTGCGCCATCATTCCCGGACGAAGGCTCTTGCGCCCCCACCAGAGGAGCCCAAACAATAATCGATAAATTCCGATCGGCAGAGTGTGCGCGATGCCTTCGTAGCCGCGCGACGCACCGAGGATGGCAGCCGGGCAGGGTGGCGGAAACGCGGTTGGGTTGGCGGTGGAGCGGTGGCGCCGCCTGGCCGGCGTTTACAAATCGTTACAGAAATCGGGGAGCCGATGGGCTCCCTTTTTCGTATCCAGCAAGTGGGTGGGAACGCGCGCGTGCGTTGCGCCGGGGAGTGCCGTAATAGCATCGAATCGAGTACACATGAATTCTTATCCTAGTTCCAAGGTGGCGCCCGCGGTGAGAACGTCAGACGTCTGCCGCTATTACCCGATGGGCGGCGGCATCATTCACGCGGTGGACGGCATTTCTCTCACCATCGAACGCGGCGAGTTTGTCGCGTTGCTTGGGCAATCGGGCTCAGGGAAATCCACCTTGCTGAACTTGCTGGCGGGACTTGACCGGCCCAGTTCCGGCTCGGTGATTGTGCAGGGCCGTGACTTGGCCAAGATGTCGTCGGAGGAACTGGCGGCCTATCGCCGCAACGATGTGGGCATGGTCTTCCAGGCGTTCCACCTCATTCCTTCCATGACCATCACCGAAAATGTTGAGCTGCCCATGCGTTTCGCAGAAGTGGAGCGTGCTGAGCGGGGGCAGCGGGTGCGCGAATCGCTGGAGCAGGTCGGGTTGGGTAAACGCCTGGAGCACCGGCCTTCGGAGCTATCGGGCGGTGAGCAGCAGCGAGTTTCGCTGGCGCGGGCGCTGGCCAATCGTCCATCGCTCTTGCTGGCCGACGAGCCTACCGGGAATCTCGATAGTCGCACCGGGGAAGACATCCTGAACCTGATTCGCGACCTGAGCCTTTCGCTGGGAATGACGGTGGTCATGGTTACGCACGAGCGCGCACTGGCCGAGCGATTTGCGCAGCGGCTGGTTTTTCTCGGTGACGGCAAGCTGCTATCGCAGGAGGCGCTAGCGTGAAGGGCTACGATCTGTTCGAACTTGCCGTGCGCAACCTGCGTCAATCAAAGTTGCGAAATGGGTTAACGACCGTTGGAATCTCTGTTGGAGTGGCATCGCTCGTAGCTATGCTGTCGCTCGGCGTGGGCTTGCAGCAACTAGCAACCCGGCGGCTGGCTGGCTCAGGGATGTTCGACACCGTCTTCGTGACTTCGAAGCAGGACTTCCGGGGCTTCGACCGGGAGGACGATCAGAAGACCGAGCATCCGGAAAACGCGCCCGTGCTGGACGAACCGGCGCGCGGTGCGATGACGCATTTGCAGTACGTCACTGAAGTCGAACCCGAGATTCGCGTGATGGGGGAGATTGTCTCGGGTGGACAGACGCATTTCGGGTTCGTGACAGGATTGCCCATGTCGGCGCGGGAGAACGAGGCGTTCGATAATCTGCAAGGCAAGTTTTTCTCCGGTCCCTCGGCGGAGGAAGTTATCCTGCTGGGCGACTTTGCGAAGGAGATTGATCCGAAGAACCCCAAGGAGTTGATCGGGCAGGAAGTAACCCTGCGATACGGAGAACGCCAGGCGCTTGCACCGGATTCAGAGTCGGCAGGCCGTCCGCAGCTTACGGGCACTCCGTCCGGCGGAAATAATTCAACATCCGGCGATGACTTCGGCTTCTCCGTCGTGCGCAAGACCCAGAAGCTGAAAGTGGTAGGCATCATCGAAGAAGAGCCATACGGCGGCATGAGAACGGTTTCACGAGGGCGTATTTTTCTGCCGGTCGATCTCACCGAGAAGCTCAACATGGCGCAGTTCACCGACATGCGCAGCTCGTTGCGCGGCGGTGGCGGCAAGACCTACATGACGCTTACCGTGCGCGTGAAGGATCCTGGCAAGGTGGCGCAGGTGCAGGACGCCATTAACAAGATGGGCTTCCGGACGTTCTCGGTGCTCGATGCTACCAAGAGCTTGCGCCGATTCTTCACCGTGCTCGATCTCTTCCTCGGCATATTTGGCTCGCTGGCGCTGGCTGTGGCGACGCTAGCGATCATTAATACGCTGGTGATGGCTGTACTGGAACGGCGGCGCGAGATCGGCGTGATGAAAGCCATTGGCGCCAGCGACCGCGACGTAAAGCGACTGTTCTTCGCCGAAGCCGGCGCGATGGGCTTCTTCGGTGGCCTGCTCGGCATTGCACTTGGATTCGCCATCGGCAAAGCGATTAACGTGGGCACGGGAATCTACCTGCACCGGCATCAACTGCCGTCGGAGGCAGTGTGGATTCTGCCGCCGTGGTTGATCGGCGCCGCTATCGTGTTCTCGATTGTTGTGAGCCTGCTGGCGGGTTTGTATCCAGCCAGCCGTGCCGCCAAGCTCGATCCAGTGCAGACCCTGAAGTACGAGTAGACATTGGGGCAAAGCAAAGGGGCTACAATTTGCCAGTAAATCTATGGCATAATGTAGGTGAGGTGATTCATGTCGGTTCTCCATCGGCAAATTGGCGAATGGCTGGGCGTTCCTGTTCCTAAGACGGACCAGCAGATGCTGGAGATCGTGGAGCGCCAGCTCCCAACTTCCGCCATCAACCGTCTGGTCGCGCTGGGCATCACCCGACCGGAGATCGACAGTCTGGTGATTCCGCTGCGGACTCTACAACACCGCCGGTCGCGTCGCGAGAAGCTTACCGTGGAGGAGTCCGATCGGGTGTTACGTGTCGCCCGCCTGCTGTCGCAGGCGAAATCGGTGTACGAATCGCGCGAGCGGGCGCTGGCCTGGCTTCGTCGGCCCCATCCCCGCCTCCGCGGTCGCACGCCTTTGGAAACCTTAAAGACCGACACCGGCAGTCGCCTTGTGGAAGAACTGCTCGTCCAGATCGATGAAGGTATGTTCGTTTGACGATGCTCTGGCGCGTTAGCCGGCATCGTGAATTGGCCGGCGCGGGTGGATTGCGCGCTCCCGGTCGCTGGCACGAGCGTGGCGCGCCGGTCGTCTATCTGGCGGGGAGCCCGGCAGGGGCTTTACTGGAGGCCTGCGTCCACACCAGCGCCAGCGATGTTCCTCCCAACGACACTTTGCTGGGCGTGGAGGCGGACGCTCGGGTTTCTTTAGAACATTTGGATGTGAGCATTCTTCCAGCGGACTGGATCAAGCGACTGGAGGTCACTCGTGAAATCGGCGGTGTGTGGCTTCGGGAACAGCGCTCCTGCTTGTTGCGCATTCCCAGCGCTCTTGTTCCTGCAACTTTCAACGTCATGCTCAACCCGCTTCACGTCGATGCCCAGCGGCTCAGCATCAAATCTGTGATTAAGTATCCCTTCGACCCAAGAATCAAGAAATGAAACTCTTGTTCATTTGGAGCTCAAGCATAAAGTCGAGGCAAGCTGATTGCTTAGTTCGCGTAGCGATTCTTCTGCTCGCCCTCTGCGCGGTCCCTGTGCTGCACGCGCAAGGGCGCGCCGAGTGCTCGGTCATCAAATCAAGCATCCTTCCCCGCCCGGTACGCTATTGCGCGTTCCTGCCGGACAGTTTCGATCAGGACAAGACGCGTCAGTATCCGGTGCTCTATTACCTCCACGGTCTCGGTGATAACGAACAGTCGTTGCTGAATTTCGGCGGCTGGGACGTGATTTCTGAGTTGCGGCGTCAAGGCAAGGTCGGCGACTTTATCGTGCTTGCCCCCAGCGGTGGGCACACGTTCTATCTCAATTCGGCTGACGGCAAAATGAAGTACGAAGACTTTTTCATGAAGGAATTCATGCCGCAGATGGAGAAAAAGTACCGCGCCGAAAGCACGCGCGCAACACGCGGCATCACGGGCGTCTCGATGGGCGGGTATGGAGCGTTACGACTGGCCTTCAAGTATCCGGACGAGTTTGCTGCGGTGAGCGCACAGATGCCGGCGCTCATTGCGGACCTGCCGAAGGACTTTACCTCTGGCGGGCCGGGCTCTCCCGGGTCGCTGATGGGCGATGTCTTCGGCTCGCCGTTTAGTCGCGCGTACTTCGAGCGCAACAATATCTTTTACTTCGCCCGAAGCGATAGCGCCACCAGCCTGAAGCGTATGAAGATCTATTTCAATGTCGGCAATAACGACGACTATGGTTTCGAACAGGGAGCACAGCAACTGGACCGACTGCTGAGTTCACGGGGCGTTGCGCATGAGTTTCACATCTATCCCGGGGGGCACGATCCGCAGTTCGTGATACGCCACTTCGGCGACGTGATCGAATGGCAGTGGAAGACCATCGGGGCGGGGAAGTAACGGTCGCCGCCTAATCCCGGTATCAGCACTACGGAACATCTACTGCTCCCGGCGTCTTGAGCATGCGATCGATCGCGATGGCCAGCCCGAAGTAGAAGAACATGATCATCACCAGCGGATCGTCGCCCAGGCAATACTGCACCGCCGACGGAACCAGATAGCCGACAAAGGCGGCGAGCACACCAGCAACTACCCCGGTCGCAAAGCGGCTATGCTCGCGCGTCCGCCGCAGCAGGCGAATCAGGTAGACAAGGTAAGCCACGACGAACCACAACCACGCTGCCAGGGTGAGAAGGCCGCGTTCCACAGCGATCTGCATGTAATCGGAGTGGAAGTGATAGATCACGCGATACAGGGAGAAGCCGCGGATGTTCCACTCCTGCCAGTGATTGAAGATCGTATCCATCCCCACCCCGAACCATGGGTGCTGCCGGATCAGGCGCACTCCGTCCTCCCACATCAACACCCGGAAATGCGTTCCGGAGTCACCCGGACTGACCCAGTCCAGCCGCCTGGTGTGTTGGATCCACAATGTCGCAACGAGCAACAGTAAAACCAGGCCAGCGAATGCCCAGAGCCGGGTCTGCTTTCTCCCGAGTAGCCAGAGTGCGACGACACAACCGGCTGCCAGTCCCGCAATGTCCGCCCGTGTCTGAGTAGCCATCAGAGCTGCCGTCACCGCCAGGAACACGATGGCGAAGAACGTCCGCATGCCCCATTTCTGCGGTTGCGTGCTTAGCACCATGGCCCAGGCCAGGCAGCCCAGTTGCATGAGTATCTCCGCAAAGACGATGTAGTGCCTCAGAGTGCCTTGCGCACGTCCGGGCTTGCCACGAGCCAACTGGAGGTACGGAGCGCCCAATCCGCTCTTTACAAATTGTTCGCGAGTGAGGAACGTCTCTCGCTTGTGGAACGGCTCTCCCCGCAGATACTTGATCCGGAGCAGGTTTCCCGGTGGGCTCTGCACCACAACCTTGGTCAGTTGCTCCGGAGTATGCACAGAGCGGTCGTTGATCCGGGTAACGATGTCACCGGCGTGGATACCCGCGCGATACAAGTCTGCCGTCGGCACGACGTACTTTACCTGCACTCCCACGCCGTAGGTGTATTGCCATGCCGTGAAACCTGCTGCTGCGAGCCCTGAAAGCAGTAACAGCAACACTAGGATGCGTACCTGCGATAGCCGTTGCAGATTCTGCGCGACCACGACGCCAGCCAGCACCAGGCACACGACTTTCATGCGAGGCCAGCTCAGGTACGGATCGGGCGAGAGTGCAGTCGAGATACCGCTCAAGACGATATAGGCCAGGAGCGGCGCGGAAAGAGCCTGCGAGAACGGGCGCTTGCGTTCGATCGCCAGCTTGGCGAGCCACAGGAAGCCCGCAGCCATCCAGGCGTGGCGCGCTCCTTTGATCGAGTGTGGCAGAAGGATGGCAAACAGAATCAGGAAGAAAAAGATAAGGCCTTCCAGCCGCCGTATCCAAGCTGCCCCTACGGAGAATCGGACAGGGCCGTCCTGCGGGTGTGCGATTTCGGGTATGGAATTTTGCCGTTCAGGCACCATCGAGCAAGCTTTCCGGGTGAATCAGTAGCCTACACCAATGCATAAAGCTTAGAAATGCTGCTAGAGTAGAGCAGAGGCACTTGTCCTCACGTCAGGGGTTCCATTGGTTTCTGCGCCAACTTCGCTGACGTTACCGTGCGGTATGAACCGAATTCCCAGGTCATAACGTCCAACTGTAACCAACGGCAGTTACTGTGTTCGATCGTCGTTCCAAGCTCTTAAGTTCGGTCACCTTGCTGCACGATCTGGGGATGACGTGTGTCTCCTTTGTGGTCGCGTATCTGCTGCGCAGTCTGCTGGTCCACTTGGACTTTTTCAGCCGGCATTTGCCGGGCATTTATCCCTTCAGTCATTATCTGCCGTTGCTGGCCGCCTTTCTGATTACGTGGGCGGCGGTCGGATATTTTTCCAGCTTCTACCGCGATCTCGAACTCAGTAACCCGATCCAGCTCGTCCTGAATATCGTCAGCCAACTCGGCGTTGTGCTGGTGGTTATTTACGCCGGTTTGTATCTGTTTCGTCGTGTGGACGTGAGCCGGACCTATGTCCTGCTGATCGGCGCGGTGGATTTTGTCTTGCTCGTGATAGGCCGCGCGGCGACATACTCGGGCGTTTCCTGGATGCGCGACCGGCTCAAGCGCTACCACTACCTGCTGATCGTCGGTTGTGGTCCGCGCGCCCGCGAAATGGCTGCGCTGATCGAGGAGAGCCGGGGCATGGGACTACGGCTGATCGGCTTTGTCGATCCCAACTCGGGGAATGCTTCGCTCGAGAACGTGGGCGGCTACAGAGTCCATCGCATCGAGGAGCTGGCCGGTATTCTGCAACAAGAAGTGGTGGACGAGATTGTCTTTGCCGTGAATATGCAGGAACTGGCTCGGCTCGAGCCGGTGCTGCAGCACTGCGCTGATGTCGGAATGAGGACGCGGGTGCAACTGGAATTTTTGCCGGCCGCCTATTCGCGGATCTATTTAGAGAAGTTTCGCGACGTGCTACTGCTCAGCCTGTCGAGCGCGCCGGACAGTGAATTACGACTGTTTTTCAAGCGTATCTTCGACGCGGCGCTCTCCTTCGCAACGTTGATTGCGTTCTCGCCGTTGTTGCTGGGCATCGCGGCCATGATCAGGGTGACCTCGCCCGGTCCCGTGCTTTTTCGCCAAACCCGTTGCGGGTTGGGCGGCCGCCGTTTCATGCTGTACAAATTTCGTTCCATGATCAACAACGCCGAACAAATGCGCGCGGAGCTTCACCAGTTGAACGAGCTCGACGGCCCGGTATTCAAGATCAGCGACGACCCTCGCATCACGACGGTGGGACGCTGGCTGCGCCGCTTCAGCCTCGACGAGTTGCCGCAGCTTTGGAACATTCTGCGGGGTGACATGTCCTTCGTCGGACCGCGTCCCGCCGTCCCCGAGGAAGTGGAGCAGTATGAAGACTGGCAGCGGCGGCGTCTGCGCATGCGCCCCGGCCTGACTTGCACCTGGGTGTTGGAAGGCCGCAACCATGTCGACTTCAACCGCTGGATGCAACTCGACCTTACTTACATCGATAACTGGTCGCTGTGGCTCGATTTCAAGATCTTCCTGCGTACTATTCCCATCGTGCTCTCCGGGCGGGGGGCGTATTGACTTCCACTCGTATAGAATTACGACAACCGCTGTTAACGCAATCGACAAATTCCTTCCGGATACCCGTCGGTCGCTGGCTGTGCTCGTAGGCTGCAATGGACGAGGTGCAATTATCCTATTCCAGCATATTGATGCGATTGGAATGCTAGGGAGTAAGCCCCTAAAAATTTCCGTTCTTGCGGGCGCAGCTGCAGTCTTCGTCTGCCGGGGTGCCGAGCGGATCTACGTCCCGGTCCCGGATGCCGAAACGAGAGATCGCGCTAAGGAAGGTATTGCAAAGTTACCTCCTCAACGGCAAGATCTCGTCTCGTTCGTAGACACTGACGGGGATGTGTTCGACCGGGTCACTGAATATCTCCGGCCTCTCGGCATGCAAGCTCGGAAATGGCCAGAAGATGCTTTTGTGGGATTTATGGTGGATTTCTTGTACGAAGTCGCTTTAGCCTCCAAGTACAAGATTCCCATCGCCAGCAGCAGCATCCATACCGTTAGAGGATTTGTCGCGATTATCGATCCTCGCGAGTTTACAGGTGAAGCACGCTTTCGGTTAGCTGAGTGTATTTCCCTTATCTGCGACTATGACGTTGACGTCATTGACCACGGAAACCTGAATATCGATACACCAAGTTGTGCGCGCCGATCTCCTGACATTTGGAGGTTCTTAGATTTTGCGGAGTTCCGCGAAGTAACCGCTGCCACAGGAGCGCTGGGGTACCTGAAAATTCCATCGGTGGGACTGCGCAGATTACGATACGCAATTGGCGAGTTCCTGCAGCGTCCCGAGGCCAAGCCTGTACTCTCTACTGCCCAAATTGTGGCAGATGTAGCAGGCGTGAAGCAGGCGGATAAACTTGCTAAATTGGCCGAAAGTTTAGGCGTATTGAGTGTGGAACACTTCAGGCCGCCCTTCATTCCTCTAGGTCCGGTTGAAATCGGGCTGTATAGGTCAGCCCTTGCTGAGGTGTCGCCAGAAGCGGAACCGCCCGAAGGGTCGATATTGGCATTCGAGAGAAAGGGAGGAGTGTCATGGCTAAACGTCGGCGACGAGCTGAAGCTTGACAGGGAGGCGGCGAATCTTGTCCCCATCAAGAACGACGTCATTGCGGCACGTGCTGCATTGTCTCGTTTCTTTTAACGCTATTCAACGGATTATGACGTGAAGGCTAGATCGTGAGTTGGTTGAGATACTTCATCGGGCAGGCCGGACGGAGTAACTAATTGGATGGTCACCATTCGTAACTGCCTCGCCTAAACTAACCTTTGTGCACGATCGAGCACACTGGCTCAATGGCATCCATCACAATCGTCACCTGGAACTCGGCACAATATCTCGATGCGTGCTTCGCCTCGATCGAGCAGCAGGACTATCGCGAACTCGAGGTAATCATCGTGGACAACGCCTCGAGCGATGGCACGCCCGAGCTGTTGCGCCGGGTCGAGTCACGATGGCGAGTGATCTACAACGAGCGCAACGTTGGATTTGCCGCCGGACAGAACCAGGCTATCCGGGCGGCAGGCGGAGATTGGGTGCTTTGCCTTAACCCCGACGTCGTGCTCAGCTCCGATTTCGTCACGCAGTTAGTAGCTGGAGGCGAAGCGCATCCCGATGCGGGCTCAGTCTGCGGAAAATTGTTGCGCTGGGACCCGGTCGCGGAACAACACCGAAGCAACCTTATCGACTCCACAGGAATTTATTTCACGCCCAACATGCGGCATCTCGATCGAGGAGCCGAAGAGGCCGACCGCGGCCAGTATGATCGCCCGCAGTATGTTTTCGGCGCCAGCGGGGCCGCGGTGCTGTTTCGCCGCGACTTCATCCAGGATGTGTCGGTGGAAGGCGAATTCTTCGATGAGGACTTTTTCGCCTTTCGTGAAGACGGCGACCTGGCCTGGCGCGCACAAGTGATGGGCTGGAAGTGCCTGTACACGCCGGCAGCAGTGGCTTGGCATGTCCGGCGGGTCACCCCCGAGCGGCGACAAGACTTGCCGCTGGTCATCAACTGGCATTCGGTGAAGAACCGGTTCCTCATGCGCGGCAAGAACGCCTCCGGATGGCTGTGCTGGCGGTTGTTTCTGCCGGTGGCGTGGCGCGATATGATGACGTTCGGTTACGCGCTGCTGCGCGATCGGCGAATG
>DATCCF010000084.1:0-5977 GCA_036511435.1 Terriglobales bacterium
CAGTGCGTTTAGCAGTTGCAGGTTGGGCAGCTTCACGTTACCGCGCTGCCGGGGAAGACTGGAGGCAATATGCTGGTACTGCGCTTCGGTGATCTCCATGCATCGCAGCATATCACAGAATTACGAATTAGTGTTAACAGGCCCTAGAAGAACAGCTCCGGTGAGACGTGGAAACGCTGGCTGAGGCGCCTAATCTGTTCTTTCGTCACCTCTCGCTTACCATTTATCACTTCGGAAACGGTGCTGCGCGTACCAAGGATGTCTACCAGGTCTTTCTGCTTGAGGGCGTGCTGCTCCATCAGGAAAGACAATGCTTGCCGCGGTGTGGCGCGCGGCAACTGGTACCGCTTCTCCTCAAAATCTTCGATCAGCAGCGTCAGCAGGTCAGTCAGATATTTCTCTTCTCTCGTCAACCTTCGCTTTTGCTCAAGTGCGTAAAGCGCATTGATGTAGTGCTCGTTCTCGGCTTCACTGCGGATGACCTTGGGAGGAATTCTCGCCAGCAGCTTGGCATAAACGGGGCTGTGCGCAAGAGTGTGCATTGTTGCTACTTGTCCACCGGAACGCAAGCGCGTATCCAGCGGGTTCGCATCAGAATTTTGTAAAACCCATCAAGATTCTGGCATACAGAGCAACATTTCCAAGCCGTCAGGGACTTATCTACACTGCACCGAAGTTATAAGGGAAGCTTCGGACGTCACAGTCCTGTCACCTGTAGATCTCGCGACGGTGACCAACCTTGAGGACGACAATCACCAAGCGTTCCTCTTCAAATTTGCAAATCGCCCGATAGTCGCCGATGCGATATCGCCAAAGCCCGCCTTTATCCCCAGTGAGGATTTTGCCGAATTGACGAGGGTTATCGGCGGCCAAAATGCGATCGCGAAAATAGCCGACGATGCGCCGCTGAGTGGGGCGGTCGAGTTTTGCCATCTGTCTCTGGGCCGTAAGCAGAAACTCAACCGTCCAAGCCAAGTTCTCGCTCCAGGTCTTCCAGCGAAATTCTTGGCTCGTTGCGCTCGAGGGCAGCGATGCCCCTTAGGTAGTCCTCGCGGTCTTCCAGGAATTGTTTGATCGCTAGTTTGGCGTAGTAACTCTTGGTACGGCCGGTGTCTTTAGCCAACCGCTCCAACCTAGACTCGAGTTCTGGATCCAATCGGATGCCTAACATTGCCGTACTCCCATCACACTTACATGTTAAACATGTTTAACGGAAACCTAAAGCCTAAAGTTTGCGCCTAGGTCAGCAGCTCGTGCGTTAACGCTTCAAGGCTCTCTTCTACCGAGGAGCAGCTGGTGTTGATGGTGGCGTCGGCCTTGCGATAGAGCGGCTCGCGCACATCAAGGATGCGCCGCAGGTCCGACATCGATTCGCGATTATCGGCCATGGGACGCATGTCGCCTTGGGCGATGACACGCTGCATGTGCTCTTCCGGCGTGGCCCGCAGCCAGACGGTGAAGCACATGGTAAGCAGACGCTCGAAGGTCGCGGGTTCGGAGACCAAACTGCCACCGGTGGCTAGCACGAACCGCGGATAGCGCTCGATGACGTGGTCCAGAACGCGGCGCTCCAACCGGCGAAAGCCGCTCTGGCCGTAGAGATCGAAAATCACGCTGAGGCTGACGCCACTCTCTTGCTCGATCAGGCGATCCAGTTCGAGGAACGGTGCCTCGATGCGGTCGGCGAGCATGACTCCCAAAGTGGACTTGCCGGCGCCACGCAGCCCGATCAGCGCGATGCGCCCGCGCCTCGCGTACAAGTCAACGCCGCTGAAGTGTTCCACCAGCAGGCGGCGGGCCTCCAGCAGTTCCGTCGCTGGCAGTCGGCGCAAGAATTCGGTGGTATGCACCAAGTCCACAGGCGGCTCGGGCCCGTCGAGCACAAGCGCCTGCAGAGGAGTGTCGAGCGCCTGCGCGATCTGTCGCAGCAGTAAAATCGAAACATTGCCTTGACCGGTTTCGAGTTGCGCCAAGTAGCGTTCGGAAACTCCCGAATCGCGGGCGAGGATCTTGCGCGTCATGCCGCGTCGAGCGCGCGTCTCCCGGACTCGTTCCCCCAGCAACTTGAGGTAATCGGATTCGGAACCGGGATCGGCGCTTGCGGAAATCGCTGCGGCGGAGCTCACTGCCGTCTCGGTTTCCTCTACATGCACTATGTCGCGCTTTCGGCCCACGGTGGATGCATTATACTTCCGTGCCGCACGTATAATAGTGCCTTGGGGTGAGGACGCACGCATGGGGCTCGACATCACGATCCTGGTCGGAACCATGACCGGCACGGCCGAGATGGTGGCGCAGGAGGTGCAGCAGGCGCTGGAGGCGGCTGGCCATCAGGCGACGATTCGGGCGATGGACGGCCTCGACGCCAGCGTCTTTCGGAGCGGCGGCACCTTCCTGATTTGTACTTCCACCTATGGACAGGGCGACGTTCCCGACAATGCACAGTCACTGTTCGGCAGTCTTGAAAGTCAGAAGCCGAACCTCACCGGGGTGACCTACGGGGTGATCGCGCTCGGCGATCGCACCTACAAAGATACGTACTGTCACGGCGGTATTCGCTTTGACAAGCTGCTAACCGAACTCGGTGCCAAGCGGGCCGGCGAAATCCTGACCCACGACGCAAGCTCGGGCACCTTGCCCGAAGAGGTAGCGGCGCAGTGGATCGTGCCCTGGGTCGAGCAGCACGTCGCATCATCGTCGGAGATTGCATAGATATGGCTGCTACAGTACTGCAACAACGCGGCGAAGTTCTGGTCGATGGCAAGCGGTTGGAGACGCTATGGATCGAGCCGGCGGACAAGGATCGCCCGACGATCGTCATGTTGCACGAGGGCTTGGGCTCGGTCGCGCTGTGGAAGGATTTTCCGCAGCGTCTTGCGTCGCGCACGGGCTGCGGCATACTTGTCTATTCGCGCTACGGACACGGGAATTCCGACAGGCTGCTGGAAAAGAGGCCGGTGGAATTCATGCACCATGAGGGCGAAAAGGTGTTGCCGGAGTTGCTCGACAAGCTGAATATCGTAAAGCCGATTTTGCTGGGCCATAGCGATGGCGGCTCGATCGCGTTGATCTTCGCGGGAAAATATCCGGACCGGCCGCGTGCGTTGGTCCTGGAAGCGCCGCACGTCTTTGTGGAAGACCTGAGCGTCGCGAGTATCACCCAGGCCAAAGTGGCCTACCTGACGACCGAGCTGCCGCGGAAACTTGGGCGGTATCACCAGCACGTGGATGCGACCTTTTGGGGCTGGAACGACATTTGGCTCGATCCGCAATTTCGGTCGTGGAACATCGAAAAGTATTTGCCGGCGATACGCTGCAAGATTCTGTGCATTCAGGGCGAAGAGGACGAGTACGGCACGATCGCGCAAGTGAGGGCAATCCAGGCGCGCGTGCCTGCGACCGAAATTCTGATGCTGCCGAATTGCAAGCACTCAGCGCACCGCGATCAGACGGAAGCGACGCTGGAGAGAATGGCGGAGTTTGTGGCAGAAGTTGAGGGGACCGAGGGGGCGACGGCGGCGATGAAGAGTGCTGTAACGGAACAAGAGTGCGTCGCCACGGTAGGGTTCCTTCGACTCGCTGTGCTCGCTCAGGATGACAGAACTGCAGGGCCGTTGGCGAAAAGCTGAGCGCGAAAAGCGAATCGCGAAAGGCGAAAGGCGAAAAACATGGCTGACTGGGTCCATACGTTCAAAGGTGCGGTTCTGGCGTCGGAGTATGATTTCGCGAGCCACATGAACTCGCACATGTATGTTTCGCGCTTCGACCAGGCCACCTGGTTCTTGCTGCACGCGATCGGGATGACACCGGCTTCGATGAAACAAAAAAATCTGCGGATCGCGATCGTTCGCCAGAACTATCAATTCCTGGAAGAGTTGCGCGGGGGCGAACTGGTGGAAATCAAGAGCGGCTTCCTGGCCGTCGGCGAAAAGTATTTTCGCTTTATCCACCAGATGTACAACGACGAAACCGGCAAAATGGTAGCGACCTGCGATAGCGTCGCGGTGCAGGCCAGCCTGGAGTCAGGCAAAAGCGTGCCCATGACCGAGGAGCTACAGGAAAAGGCGAAACGGCATCTGGTGACCACCAACGTCCCGCTCGACGGGGAAACTGGTTAAGCTAAGAGTCAAGCTAATCGCCTGGTGAGACGATAGTCTGGCTCTTGTCTTGCGGTGGGGTATCTTCGGGGTCGCTCTCGCCCTCTTCCTGCCAAACTTCCTTCAGCATCTGGTCCACTCTCGGACGAGCCAGTGCTGAGGCAGCGCTCAAGACGACGGTCACCCACCCTACGCCGATCACCACCTCGACACAGGCGAGTGTCCGGGTAAGGGCATCGGACGGGATGACGTCTCCGTATCCCAGCGTGGCCATGGTGACCACGGAGAAGTACACAAACTGAGCGAAACTAGGAGGCACGGGCGACATCAGATTGATGCCTTGGAAAGCGTAAATGCGGTTATGCTGCCATGCCGCGGCGTAGAAACAGGCGAAAATGAAAATGATGGCAGCATAGCCCAGCAGGAAAGCCAGAAGCGCCTCCCACATCTGCTGCAGTATGCGGAACACGCCCACAAGCACGCGTAGCCGTGGTCTCAGCCAGTCTCCCAGGAACCACGCGAGATTAGTGGAGATCAGGACCGCCAGGAGGATGATGAACAGCAAACGTGGAACCGGATGGATCTCGATCTCCGCGATCAGTGCGCTGCCAAAGGCGGCCAGTATCGAGAAGTACATCCGCTCGGAGGTGTAGACGTAGCGAGTAAACTCGCGCATGGCGTGATAGCGCAAGGGAACTGCTTTGACGTTAGGAGTTCCTAAACGAATGAGGAGTGCTTTGCTGGCCCAGTTGAAGACGCCCTTGCCGGTGAAGCGAAATCCACCGTACAGCCCCCCCGCAAAACCAATGGCGCCGCAGACCGCCATTATTTTCATCAAGTAGTCGATTGTGTTCTGCCGGGGAATGAGCGACGTCATCTCGGGGGCCAGGGAAGCTCGCATCATGCTGCCGAGCATACCGGTCGCCAGCGCAACCACCACCATGAATCGGGGCGCGAAGCCCACGCAGGCGTAAGCGAGAACCAGTCCCGCGACCGCGTAGATGCCTCCTGCCCGGAGCGAGCCCATGCCCCCGATCCCGTAGCCATATGCGGCGATGGTGACGGTGGCAATACAGTAGAGAATCGCGATTGCGACCGGATTGGATTTTCCCTTGAATTCCACGAGGCGGTCCCGTATGTGTGTTCGCAGAGTTTGCACCGGAACCGGCTTCCGGCGCAAGCCGAAATGCGCAGGACCGGGGCGAATTGGAGAAAGCGTTTAGGGATGCCGGTTTTCAACGGCGTGGCTAGCGGGTAAGATGTTCCTCAGGTGATCCCATGAGCCTCGAGTCTCCAGAAGAAAAGTCTACCCCGACCCAAGAGACCGGCGCGGTTGAGCACGTTGCCGAGGCGCACCGCATTCTGAGCGGCCTGAGGCAGCAACTCGATAAACATCCCGACTTGGATGAGGCCATCGCCAAGCTGGAGATGGCGCTCAATGTTCTGACCACGAAAACCGGCGGGATGTTGTAGATCAGCATTATGTTTGGAGCCAGAGCGTGGCCCTGGCTGCCGGCGGTGGCTCTGGCCGTCGCCACTACGCTTGTCGCCCAGGACTTGCCGAAGATTGAGGGCGATAGCCTAGCCGGCCACCAGGTTACCTTGCTTAGCATCGAAATGCCGGGTGATTTCTCCCATAAATCAAAACATTCCATGAACTCGTGCTATAGTCTGCAACCCTGTAAAGACTGTTTGGCATCATCCGCAGAGTAGCGCGGGACGGAGGTAGGTTAGTGACGAGCCGTATCGCTGTGGCCGTTTTGCTGTTTGCGTTATTGCAGTCGGGGAATGCAGCCAACAATCCCGAGCCCATGGATGGCTACGCGCCCGCGCATGCGGTTGGGGAGCGCGATTGGGAATCGAAATTCCGCAACCTCCCC
>DATCCF010000085.1:0-13821 GCA_036511435.1 Terriglobales bacterium
GGAGGAAGGACCTGAAACAGAAGCGGCGAGTGCTAACTCGGTATTCGATCGAGGAGTTCGTTGCCACTCTTGCCGAGCACGTGCCGGACCACTACCGACACGCGATTCGCTATTTCGGATTGCTGGCCCCCGGTTCCAAACGCCAGACCTCTGCGGCCCTATTCGCACTGCTGGGGCAGGAGAAGCGCCCTCGTCCATCACGGCTGAGCTGGGCGAATTCGTTGCGAAAGCATTTCGGGGTAGATCCGCTCGTCGATAGCGGGGGTCGATCCATGCATTGGATAGGTCGGACGGATCCAGTGGCCGCATAGGCGTTCGCGCAGATTCCTGTTCCACTTTCGTTGACCCTCCTTAAAAGTTTTCGGGGTCCTATCCCCCTCACCCTCAACTGCGGTCATGCGCACGCGGGTTGCGGCGCGGTCGCGAAGCCGTCCGGCGTCGGCGATTCGCACCCCATATCCCCCTATGCTGCTACAGCTTGCAGACTCCGGTCAAAGTCGGCCACCTGCACCGGCAAGACGCCGTCCTCTTTCCGCTCTTCACCCCGAACCAGCCACCGGTTTCAGGCCGCAGGACGATCTGAGTTGCTTCTTTCAACCAACAATACAAACTCGACCCGCCAAAAAACGCCTCGTTCACGCCGAACACGAGATTTTGATTTTCCTATACATCAAGTGTTTATCGCCAACTCCCGAGGCCCCGACCGCAGCGGCGATGCTTCCTTTCTTCCTGCCGTACGGATTCTGGACCCGTCAAGGCTTCGCACATGACTACATGGCCGCCTACCACCATGCTTACACGGTCGGCTTTGTGAGCATGATGATCGTCGGGGTTGCATCTCGGGTTGTACCGATTCTCGCTGGGTTGGATGCCTCGCGCCTGAGCCGGCTATGGGGCCCATTCCTCCTGCTCAATATTGGCTGTATCGGCCGTGTGTCGCTGCAAATCACGGCGGACTGGTTTCCGCAGGTGGCCTTCCCCCTCGTTGGCTTGACCGGTTTCCTGGAAGTAGCGGCTTTATCGTGGTGGGGCATTGAGCTATGGCGGGTTATGAACATTGCCGCCAACCGGCCGAAGCTACTGGTAACGTCAGTCCAGCCAGCGCGCCCGCAACTGATCTCGATTGCAAACTGACCCGTTCATTCTTAACAGCGCATCTGCATCCGTGGTCAGAGCACGCACTTAATGGGGCCACTCGGGCGGTTCACACTCCGGGCACTGATGATTGATGAACTCCAGCATCCTCAGTACCTCATCATTGCTGGGCGGGTGCTGGCCGCCCCGGGCGTCGTAGACAGAAACAATTTCGCCGAAGCGATCGGTCACATAGATGACGGGACCAGGCCTTCCATGTTCATCGACGGCGCCGTAGAGGCTGTGCACTCTTCCATCATCATCCGCAAGCACTACAAATGGCAGCGTCGCCCATATTTTCAGGAGATGGGTCTCCCGGGAGTTGTACGGAAACACGGCGACAATGACCGCATCCTGTTCGGTGAACTCCTGGTAGCGTGCGGCTGCGTGCTGGAGAAAGTCGGACTCGATGCCTGCTTGCCCTGCAAAGACAAGAACGAGATTGGACCGCCCACGATAATCCGATACCTGCACCCGTCCACCCTGAGCAGACATCAGAACGAAGTCACGGATCAAGTACCCCGGCTTCTGGAGTCCTTTTTCCGGGTCAACTCTGCCGCCGCCTCCGACTTCCGCCTGCAACATCAGAACACCTCCTAATCTCGTGCAGCTTTCCCAGGATCACCCGTAGTTTCCTTGATCTGCACGAGCAACATCATGACTGGAGTTTTAGCGGAAATGCCGTGAGGAAGCATCGGCGGCATATAGATGAAAGACCCGGGCTTTCCATCGACGATGTCGTCGCCCAATCTTACGTCGGCTTCTCCCTGGAGGAAGTACAGCAGAGCCGGCGTCGGGGCAGAATGGGTTGACAACTCCTGGCCTGTCGAGAAACCGAATAGCGTTACATTGAGCTTCTCATCCTTGTGGAGTACGCGGCTCATGATTCCGTCCTTTGGCATTGCAAACTCTGCAGCTAGGTCCAGAATAAATTTGTAGTCCATGTATCCTCTCTCTTTTCACTGCCGCTGACATGCTTGTGATCAGACCATACACTCGAATCGCGCACTCAGCGCCTGTAGTATTCAGCGTTCTTTTCTGTGTACTCCTTCCACTTCGTAGGGAGATCGTCGAGCGCGAAGATCGCTGATACCGGGCACACCGGTACGCATGCACCACAATCGATACACTCGACAGGGTCGATGTAGAGCTGAGGGTCCTCAGCAAAGCGGCTTTCATCTTTCCTTGGATGTATACAGTCCACAGGACAAGCATCAACACAAGCGGTGTCTTTCACCCCAATACATGGTTCAGCAATCACGTATGCCATGGTTCTTCCTTCTCTCTATTTCCGCGCGGTTTGTTCTCTCACCTCGGATTCGGGAAGCGAACCTTGCGCTCTTCTGCGGCGGCACGTCATTGGATGGCCAATTCGTCCATGTGCGCGAGTCGGAATTGGACACCCAGGTTTTGCATCTCCGAAATTGCTCCAGCCAGTATCTGGACGATGCCCAACGCGAGCTCCGGATCTCCCCGAAGTTCTTCAACAAATCACTTGCGAGGTAGGACAGCAATTTCGCAGGTTTCGATGGTGACGGCGGTAAGGCTGTAAGGTTTGCCGCTCAAGTTCGCGGGCAGGCCCAGGATTGAACCCGGACCTGCAACCCGGCAGAGGCTCGGTTGCGTCGCATCAGGCGTGAGCGCAATGTCTGCGCGCAATACCAGAAGCACTTCTCTGGGGGCTTCTCCCTGGAGAAACAGCACGGTAGATCCTTCGACTCTGCGCGTGGCGCCAAGGGAGCGTAGCCTCTCAAAGACCTTGCCAGGCGCGAGAAACGATCGGTCGGTTTTCATATGCACTTCCTCCAGCAAGTTGCTGTGTCTGTGATTCACTGCCAGACGATACCTGACACTGGAGGATCAGGTATGGAGGACAGGGCATCGCTGCACGGGAAGGTGTCACTCAGCGTCTCGTCCAAGCCTCGGTCCCTCGCCTCTGCTGTGGTGTTGGCGTTTCTTCGCGGCACGATGTCCGGCAGCACTCGAACATCTCCCGCCGTGCCGTCCCCTTGCGATAGCTTCTGTTCCCTTTGAGGCGTTCTCCCGACCACAGCACCGAGACGCCGGGGCTGAGCTGCTTCACTGCTATCCCGGAGCACGATCACGCCATCGTCCTGGAGGGCACTTGCCTCAAGCCGGCTCCATGCCTCAACAAAATCACTCAAGACATCACGGCTAACAAGTCTGGTCTGGAATAGCGGCGGACACTCCGTCTCATCGGGTACAGGACAGCCCTGCTCCAGCATTTGATGGGAGAGCAGGATATCCTTCAGAGGTACTTCATAAAACTGTCCATATGGTGTGCACGGGATTTGAACGGATAAAACTTCCAAAATGTTCATCTGGCTCCTCCTAAGTGGGCCAACAATGGTCACGCCACACGTTGTCCGGCGGCGATTCTCATCTTAGGAGAAGCTTTCACGACCCGGTCCTCGAGTTCCGTCGCCAGCTGCTCGTAACTTTCGTGCGCGTAGGAGAAAATGTCGGATTCGACGCTTGTGAATTCTTTCAGAAGACGCTCATCATCCTGTACCGACAGTACCTTCCTTGCCAGCGGAAAGAGCAGGTACTCCTCTTTCCAGATGTGCGCTGGATAGAATTGTATGAGGTTACGAAATACTTCTGACAAAGCGGATCGCCCGGCATGTGGATTTGCAGCATAATTCCCCGAAGCTTGCTCCAATTCGTGCGTCAGGTCTCGTGACCGCTCGTGCTCGTGCCGCAACGCGCCCAAGAGACAACCCTCCTCTGGCACGCCGTGGCTTTTAAGCATTGGGAACAGATAACTCTCTTCCTTACCGTGATGACATTGGTTTCCGTAAATCCGCAAAAACTGGCATATATCCCCAAGAGTTTCACTGTCGATGGTACGGTTCTCTGCCAGTTCGTCTGCCAGCACACCAATCACTCGGAGAATCTTCTCGATTGTCCGGTGTTCCTGTTCAAGACCGTCCGTGGCCCGCTGCATCTCCCGCCTCCTCGCCTATCTCCAGCTACGCCGCTTCTTTCCGGGAACGACGGGCGTGACTGCGCTTGCGGTCCAGGTATTCCTTCAAAGCTACGGCATTGTTGTGTTCGCGATCGTGGGAGCTATAGACCAGGGTGACCAGTCCTTCGGAAGATGCCGTCCGCAGAGGCCTCCAGCGCTCTTCATTTTCATCGAGCTCTCGAAAATATCGATGCCTGAATTCGTCCCACCTCGCAGGATCGTGGTGAAACCATCGGCGCAGTGTGCCACTCGGCGCTGCTTCCTTCGCCCATTGGTCCAAGCGGGCCGAGACCTTCTTCACACCGCGTGGCCACAAGCGTTCCACCAGGATGCGAACGCCATCACTTGGCGCTGCGGGTTCGTAGATTCGCTTCAGTTTAATCACGCATATCTCCTCTCGACGCCCTCTGGGTTTCTCGCTGCATTTGACTGCGAATGTGATTTTCGATCACCATCCCACTCCGAGTATTTAGGTACGAGTGTGACACCCGTACACACCGTGAACTGAAGAGTAAATTGAGCGCAACACTGTTCGCATAGCCAGAAATAGACAGTGGCATGCCGCGGCCTCTTTTCGCAGATCACGGCGGGTACGTCGCAGCAGGGCTCTTCCGGGTCCTTGATTTCGTATGGGAAGAGATGCCCCTCGCGAGAAGAGCGGAACTCTAGTATTGCAGATGGGATTAGCGCACTTGTTGATCATGTGTCGCTCCGTACACAATGTTGAGCTGTTTCAGTTATCCTGCAATATCAAAACGAAAACAATGAACCGTTTATACCGCCGCTTAGGAGGGAAATACCAGGAGGAAGGAAAACTGTCAGAGAAATCGGCGAACAACTGTCGTGCACTTCAATGTGTCGCTGCCTGCACCTTTGCTTCCGCTGCCGCCAGTCGTTGGCGCAGTGCTTTGTCGCGTTCCCAACGCGCGGTGACGTCCTGGAGAATGGCAGCGATGCCGACGACCTCGCCGCTCGGCACCTTTAGCAGCACAACATTGAATTCGATCGAGACACGACGGCCCCCTTTGGTCAGTGCCGGCACAGCGAGCACATTACGGCCGTACTTGGTGACCCCAGTTTTCATCACGCAGTAATATCCTTCCCAATGCGAAGCGCGGTGTTTTTCCGGGATGATGAGGTTCATGGATTGTCCCAATGCTTCTTCCGCCGTCCAGCCGAAGATATCTTCCGCACCTCTGTTCCATAGCCGCATGATACCGGCTGCATCACCGTAAATCACTGCGACGCGGCTGTCCTCGACGATATGCTGGTACAACCAATCATCCGTAAGCGTGAATGTTTCTGGCATCAAATGTTCCTTTGGACTCAGGGGTCCATGGTTGTCCGAAGAACCTGGATCGAGGCTCGCTATCAATAACGATTTGCATTTTCAGAGATCGATCTGCGTTACGAATTTGACGTCTCTACGGCTCGCCATTTCCTCAGCAATGGCCATCTTTTCCGCCTGGGGCAGCAGCCTCGCCGCTAGAGGAAAGATGACAGAATCCTCGATGTTGATGTGCTGCTTATACATCGACGCAAGGCGCACAACAGCACTACGGAAGGCTGCGATCTGAGTGCCGGATAGGCTTCCCGTCGAAAGATACTCTACTCCTAGCTGTTCGACTTCCGCATGTAAGGGAGCTGCCCAACGGTGCTCCTCCTCTAACTGTTCCAGTTGTGAGAAGGAGGATTGGATCTCAGCATGTTGAATCTGCCGCAACCGGGGGAACAAGGATCCCTCCTCATCAGCCGTGTGCTTTGGCGCAGCTTGGCCGAAATAGCGCAGGGCAGATTCCAGTGCTCGGCCGGTTTCCTCCGAGGCGGGGCAGTCTATCACCGCCGCGACCGCCTCTAGCGTGCTGAGGAACATCTCGATGCGCCGATGACAGTCGGACAGCAAACCTGTCGGGTCAGAAAAGTTGTGAGTCTTTGTTCCAATCTGAACAGGCATATGTTAATGCACCTCCCATCTGGCACGCATAGTGAAGAAGTCACAGTCCGTGACCACCGAATCTACAACTCTCCGGCCAGGATCATGGATCGTGGAAACCACCGATCAGCTAAACGAGGCCTTCCGCGGCTCCTACGATGCTTACCCAGCTACTTACGCGCGAGCATTGGTTCTGGTCTCACGATAACGACTCCCTTCATGCCATTGCCTTCATGCAGCGTGCAAACGTAGCGATAAACCCCAGGAGTCGTAAAGACACGGGAGAAGGTCTGGCCAGGCTGCAGCAAACCGGAGTCAAACGGTCTGCTTCCGGAAGGCAGGCTGACATCCACCTTGTACAAAGCCTTGCTTGAGTCGTCCACCACATTGTGGAAAACCTGCGAAGAATTCTTCCAAGTCACTTTCTCGCCGACGTTAACAGTCATCGTTGTCGGGATAAATCTCATGTCACTCATGCCCACCGTTCCTTTGACTGCCGCTGCCACAGGCTTGGCCAAAGCCTTCCGGATAGTTGCAGCAGAGACTTTTGTGTAGCAATTGGGCGCGAGTTCATCCACCGTATCCACCACAAAGCTGGGGACGTTAGGATCTTCGATTGCGACGACGCTTCCCACACTCCCGCTCACATGCACCAGGCGATTGGCGTTTTCAGAGAACAGGAAGGGCTGTGCTTCCAAACGATAGACTTTCGATGAATTGAGGATCTTCAGCATAACTTTGCCGTCGCTTTGCAACGTCAGGCATCCATTGAGTTCCTTTAGGGCACTTGGCGCTGACTTCGACAGAGAAGTAGGAGCCGGCACCATACCGGGTTGGCGAACAGTCATTGCCGCAGTTGCGCCGCCATGGCGCATTGGCATAGCTGCCATCGAATCTGTAGTGGCTGCTGCTGTGACGTCGCGTATGCTAGCGGCGAACGGTGCCGAATCAACAGCACCTTTAGCCATTGCTTCCGCCACATCGGCCTGGGTCATTCCGCTTATGCGGCTGGATTCTGCCGGGCCCGGGCCAGGCGACGCTGGGCCGGCGTGCATCAGCGCCTCGTTCTGAGCGCCAGTAACCTCAAGCGTTCCCATGAGCCCTTTGGCCATGCGCGCCATGGCATGATCCATGAAGTCGAACCGCCCCGGCACGCTCGCCGTGAGTTCCAGGATCGCTGCACCACCCGGCGGCACGCTGGCCGTTTGCACGCCGGTCAGCGCAGGCGAGGTCAGCGAGCCCAGCGCGTAATCGCGGGTGAAGATCTCTCCAACAACATGGAACGACGATGTTTTGTTCGGCCCCGCATCGCCGAAGAAGATCCGCACCGTGTCACCGACATGGGCAGTCAGCGGGTGTTGCTCAGAGACGGCATCGACTGCTCCGTTGAAGATGAAGTATTCGGGGTCCTCTTGCAGGAGCTTCGCATCGCTGAACTGCTGCAACCCGGCCTTGCCTCTCGGCGCAGTTGTATAAATTTCGCCCTGCATGACGTAGTACTCGTGGTCTATCTGCTGCAGTCCGCCGGGCGGTTCGACCAAAATCAAGCCATACATCCCGTTGGCGATGTGCTCGGCGATCATTGGCGTGCCGCAATGGTAGACGAACAGGCCCGGCGTAGTCGCCTGAAAGGCGAACGTCTTCGACTGGCCCGGCGCCGCTTGTGAGAACGCAGCGCCACCACCGGGACCGAGCGCGGCATGAAAATCAACCGAGTGGGCCATGTGGCTGCTCGGGTCGTTCTGTAATGTGACTTCCACGGTGTCGCCCTGCCGCACCCGGATCATGGGCGCAGGTACCTTGCCGTTAAAAGTCCAGTACCGGTAAGTGGTGCCGTTTGCAGGATCGAGCCGACCGACCACCTCTTTAGCCGTGAGCGTTACGTGCACCACGCCTGGCGCGCGGTTGCCGATCGGCTGCGGAACATCGGCCGGATCGCGAACGATATCGACCGGTTTCGCCGCAGTTGTCGTAGTCTTCATCTGCATGTGATGGACGGCAGTCTGTGCGTCCAGCATTTCCGTGCCCGCCATGAATACGAACAGCAACAGGCCGAACACCGGCGTCGTAGCTTTAATTCCAGAATGATTGCTTTTCCACATGTCTCGCCTCTTCGTGCCGGCGCGGATCCTCTTGCACTTTGCCGGCTGACTTATACTTGTCTCGGGAGGCGACAACTCTCAATGGAGCATTCGTACTGCTACGCAAGTACGCTGTTGTCACAAGGACGGGCAAATGCTGGAAAGTGAACTGTTTACCCTGCTGCAGCACACTTCGGACGCGGCGTTCTCAGTTACCGAAGAAGGCGAAATCATGTCCTGGAACAACGCCGCCGAGAAGCTTTTCGGCTATCCAGCCGCCGAGGCGGTCCACAAAACCTGCTACGAGGTACTGGATGGTATGGGGCCATTGGGCACGCGCGTCTGCCATCAGCACTGCAGTGTGGCCGAATGTGCTGGTAGCAACACCACCAAAATTCCCAACTTCGATATGAGTGTAAAGATCCGTTCCGGGGAGCGACGGTGGATAAATATGTCAACAATTGTGTTCGATAACCAGCGCACCGGCCGTCGCCTTCTGGTACACCTTGCTCATGATGTCACAGAGCAGAAAAAGAGCGAGGAACTGGTGCACAAAGTGCTCGATCTATCGAAGCAACTCACTTCGGTCGGCGAAGCTGCGGTGCGTGCAGCGCCGATATCCCCACTGTCCGAACACGAAAAGCACATCCTTCGTTTGTTCGCCGAGGGCAAGGACAGTGACGACGTCGCTCTCACTCTCGGCATTAGTCCCCAAACGCTCCGTAACCACCTCCACCACATCAACCAGAAGTTGCGGACTCACAATCGCCTGGAAGCGGTGATGAATGCCATCCAGCGAAAACTGATCTGAATCTGGTTTGCTCCACGGCCCGTCCGCCCCGGCTCCCGAATGGTCACCCGTGTCTCATATCATCGGTTCGGCTGTCACACTGCAGATGTGGCATCACTACTGTCCGGTTAACTTGCAGGGTGGAGGCTGTAAGTAGTAGTTGCCCAATAAGTTGAAGCTATTTCGGGCTTGCCGCGATTTGAATGTGAGGAGAGCAGACGATGGCTCATGAATCAGGGCCGTACCGTATTCTCGCAATTGATCAGCTTTCTTCCCGACCGGGAGTTCCGTCGTTGCGTCGAGCGTTATCATGGCGACCTCCGACTGCGAGGCTTCTCCTGCTGGGACCACCATCTGGCGATGGCTTACGCCCAGTTGACCTATCGCGAGAGTCTGCGCGACATCGAAGCCTCACCAAGGCCAACCCGCTTCAACTCTGAGATTTCACAGTTTCACGCGGATTCAGGTGACAGGGCCGGCCGGTCGATGTCGTGACGGACGGCATACGCGTGGTACACATTTCCAACGGCCATCCCATAATGAGTTCAGTCACTGGCACCGGCTGCATGGCAACGCCGAGGGGGATGCTCTTCAGCACTCGTTTAAACGCTGTGTTCCGTAAGCGGGTAGCTACCATGATGAAGTCTTCATACGGTGCGCTCGCGATTGAGAAGCCACGGGTATTGCCTTCGGAATCTGTTTCTTTCGGATTCAGCAAGGTGATGTCGATGAACTGGCCGGGAATGAACTTGAAGCTTGCTGGCTTTTCAAAGCGGAATGCCATGGTGCGCTCAGCTATTTCCTGCCGAGCCTTCAGCTTCGCGAGAAACTTCGGCCAGTCGGCAACAGCAGTACTCATTTTTCCCTCCTTGTTTTACCCATCGACAAAGCACTTCACGGATTCCGTTCTTCCTCGGAGCCTGCAGCACGGTAGGCGACGATTCCAAGGACCAGCGAGCCGAATCTGCGCATTGCTCGTCTTCTAATCGTCGTCTCCAAACGTCAGGGCCTCAATAGGTCATTTGTACCGGTCGAGGAGACAACCATCACGCAGCCTTTGGAGTTGGGAGGAGGTGGCCTTGTGGGTAAGAGGTCGCATGCAAAACAAGCATGAAACAGCGCATATCAGAATGCTGTTCCTGAATTTGTACAGGCGTCAGAATGCGCGTCACGGCGACGTTGAGATCGGCAATGGTCCAGCGCGGCAGGAGCTTTTTCCTGAACGCTTGCAGACGGTGAGAGTTACCCTCCGAGAGGTCTGCAAGACGAATCTCCGGATAGCGATGTCCAAAAATAAGTTGGGACACCTTTTCTCAAGGCTCGTTCCAACCCTCATATTCTCAATCTCTAACGTGAGTACTGCCTCCTCTCTCGTAGCACAGAATCCACTGGACCGGCATCAGCCGTGCTGTGACGTTCGTCTTCCTGGCTGGTACAAATAATCTATTGCTTGATGCGGTAGTGGGAATCGAATCTTAAGAACGGTTGAGGAAAGTGTAATGCAACCGAGGGTTGAATACGCGAAAGCCGCTCCTGGTGGGATGACAGCGATGCTCGGCTTGGAAACCTATGTCCGTCACTGCGGGTTGGAACGCTCTTTGATGGAATTGGTGAAGGTAAGGGCCTCGCAGATCAATGGATGTGCGTACTGTGTGGACATGCATACGAAAGACGCCCGCACCGAGGGCGAAACCGAACAATAACTTTACGCGGTGATGGTCTGGGAGGAGACACCTTTCTTCACCGAGCGTGAACGCGCCGCACTCGCCTGGACAGAAGCAGTTACGCTGGTCGGCCAGGGACACGTGCCGGATGATATTTACCAGCTAGCTCGCGGCAGTTTCAGCGAAAACGAGCTCGTTAACCTGACCCTGGCAATTATTCGTCATCAACGGATGGAACCGATTGGCGATCAGTTTTCGCACCCTACCTGGGTCCTACCAACCTGCCAAGCAGAATAATGTGAGGACTAGAGGCCATGGCTCTCCAGCTCAAAAAGAAGGAGAGAAGCACGCAGCCGAAACCTAGGAGCGCAAGCGACCTGCCAAAGCGAGCTGGTGCTTCGGACAAACGGCTCCGTACCGAAGCGGAACCTCCTGTCCGCAAGCCTGCTCATCGTCTCCGTCTGACTGTCGAGCGGAGAGCCAAACAGCCTGACCAGAGCTCCGTGGTAATGACAGTGGGTCACTCAACGCGAACCTTGAAAGAGTTTGTCGCTCTGCTGCTTGCTCACGGCGTTAAGCAGTTAATCGATGTTCGAACCATCCCACGCTCGCGACACAATCCGCAATTCAACCGGGACCGGCTACCTCGCCCGCTCCAAAAAGCGGGAATCCGTTACCGGCATATGGCTGGACTCGGCGGCCTGCGGCATGCGCGCCGTGACTCGATCAATGCAGGGTGGAGAAATGCCAGCTTTCGCGGCTTCGCTGATTACATGCAGACACCGGAATTTCAAGCGGCCCTGGATCAACTCATCCAACTCTCCCAAAAACGGCAAACCGCAATAATGTGCGCCGAAGCTGTGCCTTGGCGATGCCATCGCTCATTGATTGGCGATGCACTTCTGGTTCGAGGCTTTCGCGTGGAAGAAATTGCAAGCCCGACACGCACGCGGCCGCATACTCTTACCCCGTGGGCTCGAGTGAAAGGGAAGCAACTCTCCTATCCGACCCCTCGGGAAGACACTAAGGCCGTTGCCGGGGGGTCCGCGTGAGGACTCCTGGCATACCCGAAGGCAGTATCCATTTCAGCGGCATCGGAAATCCTTGTGCAGAATGTTGTAGGAGGTGATGTGGCGGAGAAAACCGTACGTCTGAACATCAAAAGGCAGGATAACCCCAATGCGAAGGCTTACTGGGAAGAGTTTGATCTCCGCTGGAGGCCTGGCATGAATGTTATCAGCGCACTTATGGACATCGCCATGAGCCCGACAGATCGCAATGGGAAGCAGACGATGCCGATTACATATGACTCGAATTGTCTAGAAGAAGTTTGTGGGTCATGCGCTATGCGGATCAATGGCCGGGCAGCAATGGCGTGCTCTTCCCTCATCGACAAGCTGGAACAACCTATTCGGCTCGAGCCCCTGTCACGATTCCCAGTTGTCCGCGCCCTGGCGGTGGATCGCAAGGTGCTGTTTGAGAACCTGAAGCAGGTGCAGGCCTGGGTGCCTGTCGATGGCACTTATGACCTCGGCGCAGGTCCGCGCATCGACCCAGCGGTGCAAGAGCAGGCTTATCCGCTGTCTCGCTGCATGTCCTGTTGCCTATGCATGGAAGTTTGCCCGCAATTTACAGAACCGACGAGATTCGTTGGGGCAGCGATCATCAATCAAGTACGGCTTTTCAACCTCCACCCCACCGGAGCGCACCTCCGACACGAACGTTTAACAGCGATGATGAGCGATGGTGGAATCCACGAGTGCAGCTACGCTCAGAACTGTGTACAAATCTGTCCCAAGAACATTCCATTGACAACATCCATTTCCATTGTTTATGGCCAAGTGATGAAGCAGGCAATCAGAAACCTGTTCCAGAAGCCGGAGCTCACCAGCGTCCGAAAAGAACCGGGACGAAGATAACGCATCTAAACACTACGGGAACAGTTGTGCGCAAAACGAAGACATTCTACTTCTTTACCGGTCAGTCCAGCCCGTTTCTTAGCTAAAACATCTTTCAGTTGGTTCTCATCCATCCCGAAATAGTGGCCTAGTTCATGGATGATCGTTAGGCGGATTTGTTGCGCGGACTCCGGCCTCGCTGGAGGAGACCTCTTCAATATTCTTATGATAAAGGGCACGATGTAATCGGGCCCGCTCGCTCACTCCGAGTAGCCTTCGTCGTCTTCGTCATCATCATCGTTATCATCGTCATGTTCTGTGCCATCGCCTTCGTCTTCTTCCTCGTTTGGCTCCTGCCGAAGGAGGATATCGGCAGCTACCGGCCGATCAGAAGGGTGTGAGTCGAGGATTTCTGGATGTATTCTGCTCATGTCCAATGGTACGCCTCGTACCCCTTGGCAAACGCTGGCATTCCCAATGCCCCGGCGGGAGGAACTGTTCGAACGCGAGGACACACTCGACTTTGATGTGCGGCTTTGGGGTGCCTGTGGTCTCATCTCAATGCTGAGAACACTTGGGTGGGTTGGAGGCAGCGCGAGCCGTTTTCGCAACAGCTGACCGCAGTCTATGGACGCCGCCGACGGATGAATTGCTACTTCTTTTTCGTTTGCTTGCCAGATGTTGCTGTCCGACTCGGGATTAGCCGGAGGGCAGTTCCTTTATGGATCGCGACATGGTCGGTTTTATCGCTCTTGATCAGATATTGGGGCGCCTCTCTCGAAGCGTGATGCATGTATCCCTTGAACCTCGTGTCGGAAGTGATCTTCTTGGTGATGACTCCGCTAACTCGGCCAGCCTCGGAATTCCATCTCACGTGGTCGCCGATATTGAATGCTTTAGGCATTGAAGTCGCTCAAAGTCATTACAAAATGCGAAGCAATCTCTGCGGACCGCTATGCCGCCGTCTTTCTACGCCATTTTGGTCTCGCCGATATTTGCGGACATACAGGAGGCAGCGAGAAAGGGGAAAGAAACTCTGACATAAATCCGGCAGCTACATCGTGCGTCTGCGATAGGCTACGCCCCATGCTGGTTTGTCCCTTAAGATCTCAAGTAGAGCCGGAAAAACGCCGGGCAAACGACGCCGCGCTCTGATCTCTTCCACTAGACTCCGCTGATCGTGACGCGTATCTAGAGCAGTTTAAGAATTACTGTAGTCGAGCGAGCACGGGTAGAGCGGCGCTTCAGCGCCGCGTTCCCGCTGATCCTTCACCTCCGAGCCGGCTTCAGCCGGCGGCACCTAGACTACACAAATAACTAAACCGCTCTAGG